>CAYFUR010000011.1:49704-53376 GCA_964346275.1 uncultured Candidatus Sumerlaeota bacterium | reverse complement strand
GAGTTCAAACCGGCAAGGAAATGAGGAAGGCGCAATTCTGGGAGCGGGGAGCGGGAGAAAGGGCGATCAGTTCACAACGAGAGCGGGGTTGGAATCGCGCAGCACCTGTTCCTCTTCGTCCGAGATCTCGGGGAATTCGAGATCGATCAGGAGCGGGGCGGAATCGGCCTCGTAATTCTGGGCGATGCCACAGAGCTTTCCGCGCGTCATCACGGTCTTGTCGCGCGGAAGGTCCAGTTCGATATCCACCATCGGATTCAGGTAATAGACTTGGGAATTCAGGAGGGGAAGTTCTTCCTGGAGCGCGAGGCGGATATCGAGGGGGCTGATGCGGGTCACGACGGCGGAAAAGATTTCCGTGTTTCCCTGGTTGTCGACGAGGAGTCGCAATCGGGCGGTTTGCTTGCTGTGTTTGTGGACTTCTGAAGCTCTGATTTTTAAGGTCTTCATGAGGAGCTCTTTCCGAGAGACAGTCAACAAATAGGATCGCGAAAGTCTGCAACCTTGTCAACTCAAGTCGAAAAAAGCAGGAGAAGCCTGAGAGCGCTTGCATAACGTGTTGAAATTCAACCATCTACTTATGAGACGATTTTTGAACTTCTCGGCGCCTCAGGGAATGCGGAAACACCCATGGCGCCGGGTGGTCGCCCGGCGTCATGGACACGGATGGGGTTATGGGGGAAACGAGAAGAAGCTTTTTTAGGGGGGTTTTTGGGTTTGCTCGGGGCTTCTTCCACCAATTGAGATGGCAATCCTTGTGCCTTGCCGGGGAGGAAGTTTTCGGGATTTGCCCGAGGCGGGGAATACTGCGAAGGGTCTCCTTGCCAGGAATGAATATGCATGGGGACAGAAAATTGATTTCATTGACGTTAACAGGTAGCCAGTGCAGGGCTGGAAGGATTCCAGTAGCCTGCTGGACTGAAGGATCTCCATGGTTTTCGGGGCATGCCAAACCGCCTGTCCGGGAAACCCTTTACCCGAATGCAGGGAAATCCTGTGCCTCTCTTTCCAAGAGGAAGATCAATTTATTAACACATATCCTGGGCCTTCATCGCGAAACGGCATGCATTTCTCTCGACAGCCTCGGCGCCGGTGGATACAGTCCCGCCGCTCTGGCCATGGGTGCGCCCGGGCCGCCAACTTCCCCTTCTTAAGGTAGAGCTCAAATGGCCGATTACAAAGGCGATCTTTACGAACGTGAAATCAATCGCTATCGCGAGACCCTCCGCCTTGATACGGAAGTCGCTCAGGAACGCTATGGTGTTTCCCTTCTTCATTCCCTCAGCCCCGCCGAGAAGGTCCTCGCGCTGAAAGAAATGGGAAACGAGATCACCGATCCCACGGATTATTACAACCTCGGCCATATGTATGCGTCCGAAGAGAACTGGGACGAGGCCATCAATTATTTCCGCCGGGCGATCGAGCTGGAACCCACGCTCACCGATGCGATTTTCAACCTGGCCGTCTGCTATGAAAAGGCCGGGCTCCTGCCCCAGGCAAAGTCCGCCTGGCAGTCTTACTCCGATGCGATCGACAACGAGGCCGAAAAGGCCGAGGTGAAATCGCACATCGAATCTCTGGGAATCTGAGCCATCCCAGCCGGCTCTCTTTCCGCCAGGAAATTTCATCTCCCGAAGCTTACCCCGCGGCGGCTTCGGGATTTTGCATCTTTTCCCTCCCGTATGGGAAGGTTTTGGGCGAACGAGCGATTACTCCAGGCTTTGTCTCAATGGGTTTTCGTGTTGCTTTCCCCATCGCCCCCTTTTTTCATCCAGAAAGCCGCTACGGGCACGGGTGATGCACTCCGGCCCGAAAGACTCAAGCCGATCAATTGGAGAGGGCGAAGCTTCCACGCCTCATGCGCCTGACACCGCTGCCCCAGGAAGTTCGGAGAACCACCTTCAAGGTTCCCGACGAGGAACAGATCAGACGGGATTACACCCGTTGGCTGATTCTGATCGCCCTCTATGTGGTCACCGTGCTGCTCACGGCTCCCTTTTACCTCTACAAGCCCCCCGCCGGCCGGGAAAACACCCGGCTTGAGCAAGCGCCCATCCACGCGTGGACGGACTTCCGATTCGAAAGCGAAGAGGCTCGCCAGGAATTCGAACAGGAACGCCGTCAATCACATCGCCGGGTTTACGTCTATAAGCCCGATGTGCGCGATGAGGTGCTTGCGGATCTTCAGGGAATCTTCCAGACCGTGGACGCTTTGTCCCCCGGGAAGGATGAGCCGTCGGAAATGATCGAGGTTCTCCGGCGCGAGGATTCCCGCCTCGCTTTTCTCACGGAGAGCGAAGTCACGGAATTTGTCGAGAATCTCAAAGATCCGCGGTTTCGCCAGTCCCTGCGAAGCATGGTCCTTGATGCCTATTCGCGCCATGTGATCGTCGAGCAGGCGACCATGTACAAGGGGTTCCTGAAGAATCGGGTGGTCGACGTGCGCGACCCTCACCATGCGCTGGCCAACCGTCGCGATGTGCTGGAAGATCCGCTGCCCTATCCTCCGGATCTTTATACGTGGAATGAGTTGCTCCGGCGGCTTAATGAAACCTTCGACCGCCAGCGCCGGACGGAAGTCCGCCGCGTCGCCGAGGCACTGCTGAGCGCGCTTTTGCGCCCCAACCTGCTCTACAATGAAGAGGCATCCCGCGAGGCCTACGAGAATTATCCCGAGCGCGACCTGACCACGATGTATAGCAAGGACGAGGTACTTGTGCCCTCAGAGGCGGCGGATCGCACTTTGGATCCCGAGGAGGCGCGGCTGCTCCAGGTCCATCGCGACGCCGTGGAAAAACGCCACAATATCCGCCTGATGGGCCATGCAGCCTTTGTCTTTATCGTCTTTCTGATTCTTTCGTTCTATGTGCGCCGCTTCAGCCGCGAGTTCGAGTTCACCACCTATAATATCATGCTGGTGTCGATTCCGGTGCTCATGGCGCTGGCCCTCGAAGCGGTGTTCATTTTCCTGGCCGACGGGGAAACGGCCCGCGTGGGCTATCTGTTCCCCGCCGGTGCTCTCGGCATGCTGGGCGTGCTGCTCCTCGAGGTGCGCATGGCCTTGCTGCTGGTCACCTGGGGCTGTCTTCTCATGGGCCTCCAGGTCGACCTGAATTACCAGCTCGTGGTGGTGGGGATTTTTGGCGGCTACACGGCGGTGGCGGCGCTGGCCACGATCCGCAAACGCTGGGATGTCTTCCTGGCCAGCATTCTCATCGGCATTGTGAACGCGGCGGTGATTCTGATCTCGGGTTTCATCGCCAACCGCGAACAAATCCCCCTCGACATGGCGGGGCTCGGCTTCTTCGGCGGCATTGGCAGTTTCCTGGTGCTGGCGGTGCTCCCGGTATTCGAGCGTTTCGGCATCATCACCGATATGCAACTCCTCGAGCTGACCGGCTTGCAGCACCCGCTCCTGCGGCGCATCGAGGAAGAAGCGCCGGGAACGTGGCAGCATACCCTCAACGTGACCAAGCTGGCGGAGGCAGCCGCCCAGCAAATCGGGGTCAATTACCTGCTGGTCCGCGCCGGTTGTTATTACCACGATATCGGAAAAGTCAAGAAGCCGGAATACTTTACCGAGAATCAGATCACCAACGAAGACAAGATGCGCCATGCGGCTCTCAAGCCGATCATGTCGACGCTGATTATTAAAAACCACGTCAAGGAAGG
>CAYFUR010000011.1:18772-49604 GCA_964346275.1 uncultured Candidatus Sumerlaeota bacterium | reverse complement strand
CGGAACACTATTTTCGATAAATTCAACGATGGCCAGTTTAACGAGTGTAACCTGACCCTGCGCGATTTGAACGTGATCCGCCAGACCTTCGTGAAAGTCCTCAAGTCCCGCTTCCACACGCGCATCGATTATCCCAAGCGCGAGAAGGGCGGCCAGAAGGACAAGAAGGAGAAGCCGAAGGATCGCGGCTCGGATTCGCGCACCAGCACGGACACGCGCTCGCAAGCGCCGCTCTCGGAGAAGCAGTCGGCAGTGCTGCGGGAATCCTGAGCTTCCTCCTCAGCCGGAAATTCTCCTCGCATCCCTTTGCCGGCGTCTTCAAATTCGGCCTATCTTTTCTGGACGGAGGATGCCCTTTGCCCCGCACGCTTTTTTCACTTCTCCTCGCCGCCGCACTGGCGAGCCTCGCCGGAGCCCAGCCCTCTGGCGGAATCCCATACGCCCCGGCGGAGATTCAGCGCGACCCGGCCAACGGGATCCTGCCCGCCCTGATCCAGGCGGGAACGGACATCGATGACGTCGATGCGCGCACGATTACCGTATATATCAACGAGCAGGAATTCCAGTGGGCCCAGGACCAGGGATGGTCCATTCAATGGATTCCCAATGCCGCGCTGCTCCGCGGCGAGGAATTGCGCCGCAAGGGGCAGAAACAGGGAAATCCGGTCCTCGATTACCATAGCTATGCTGAGATGACCACGGCGCTCGAGGATTACGCCTCGGATTTTCCGAATATCTGCCGCCTGGAAAGCATCGGCCAGTCCGTCCAGGGGCGCGAGTTGTGGGTGCTCAAGATCACCGACAACCCGGACACCGAGGAAGACGAGCCGGAATTCCACTACATCTCCACCATGCATGGAGATGAACCGGTCGGGACGGAGGTCATGTTGGATCTGATCGACCGTTTGCTGAACGGCTATGGCTCTGAGACGCGGCTGACCTCACTGGTCGACGAAACGGAAATCTGGATCATGCCGCTCATGAACCCGGATGGCTGGGAAAACGGCCCCGCGCGGCGGAATGCAAATAATGTCGACCTGAACCGGAGCTTTCCCAGCTGGATCTGTGGCGATGAGAATTCCACCACGGGCCGCGAGCCGGAAACCGCGGCCATGATGAACTGGGTCGCCGGGCAGCGCGGGATCCTTTCGGCGAATTTCCACACCGGTGCGCTCGTGGCGAATTACCCTTACGATGAATGCAGCACCTGCGGCGCTTCCTGTTCTTCTTCGCTCACACCGGATGATGATGTGTTCCAGCTCGTTTCCCTGGCTTATTCGGAAAATCACGGCCGCATGAGCGACAGCACGCAATTCACCGATGGGATTACCAATGGCGTCGCCTGGTTTGCCATTTACGGTGGAATGCAGGACTGGAATAACCGTTGGATGGGTGGCATGCAAATCACTGTCGAGCTGAATGACGAGAAGTTTCCCCCCGCCAGCGAGCTGCCTTCCCTGATCCAGGAAAACCAGGAATCGGTCCTGGCCTACATGGAGTGGGTCCATCGCGGTGTGCGCGGGATCGTGAGCGACGGAGACACGGGCCAGCCGCTCGACGCGGAAGTTCGCGTCGTGGGCCGGGACTTTTCCGTCTATACCGATCCAGCGGTCGGGGACTACCATCGGGTTCTGGCTCCGGGCACCTATGATCTGGAGTTCCAGGCGGCGGGATTTTCCGAGCCCATCCTAGTGGAAGATGTCGTGGTGGACAGCGGAGCGGCGACCCGCTTGGACGTGGAATTTGCCCAGCCCCTGGGCGCGAATTCGTGGCGTCTTTACTAAGGACGGTTCGGGCGGGGAAAAATTCTTCTTGCCGTCGTTCTGCGCAGTATTCCAAAGAAATGCAGCGTGCAAAGAACACCCGGTTCTTTCTCTCGTAGCAGCTGTTCCCGCTGATTCCGCTGAAGAGGTGATTCCCCATGCCCGCAACAACCGCCAGCTATCCGAAAAAGCTGTTTTACAAGATCAATGAAGTGGCCGACATCGTCGGCGTCGAGGCTTACGTACTCCGCTACTGGGAAACCAAGTTTCCGATGCTGAAGCCCGAGCGGTATGGCAACGATGAGAGGCGCTATCGTTCGCGCGATATCGATCTTCTCCTCCGCATCCGCCACCTTCTTTACGAAGAGAAATATACTATTGCCGGCGCCGTGGAACGCATCCGCAAGGATCCGCGAGGCAAGCTGGAACTGGAAGAGGTTCCGGCGGAGGAACTGCCCAGCGGGAACGGCTCGGAAGAAACGGCGATGGAAAACAGCCAGCTCCAGCTTTTCGCTGATGAAGCGGCGGATGTGATGTCCCGCTTGCGCACCGAATTGGCGGATATCCGTTCTGAGCTGATCGCCCTGCGCCAGCAGGCAAAGCTGGAATCATAAGTTCCTGTTTTGAAGAATTGAGTGCCATCTTCCACCGCTGGAAAGCGGCGGAAGATGGCGTTGTTTGGGTGGTTCTTTCGGCAGATGGTGAGAGGCGCGATCAGGCCTTTGTCACCCAGACGGGGCTGCTCCAGGCCATTTCCGGCCCTTCGAACTCCACGCGCAGGTAATAGAAGTTTTCTCCCGGAGTGATCTCGTCATCGGTGACGCTGAAGCGCGTTGTATAGCCGTCGCCGCCGTACTTGTACCAGTCCTGGTTGTTCTTCACGACGGTGACCCACCGGATGTCATTGCGCGCGGCGAGATTCACGCTCACGCGCACCGAATCGGCGCGGGTCTGGAACTCGTCGCCCATCAGGTGGTTGTCGACCCGGAAATCCATGCGCGGGCGGATGCCCGTGGTGCCGAAGGTGCGGCGGCGCTTCATTGCCTCGAAGATGGCTTCGCGCGAGAGATTCGGCGCCAGGACGCCCGCCAGGCCCGTGCGGTTGCAATCGCGTTTCCATCCCGCGTGGTGGTGCCAGATCAGGCCGTGGCTGTCGCTGCCGCCAATGATCCCGAAGCGGTGTCCCGCCTTGAGGCCGTCCTGGAGAAAGCAGCCGCGGGCCCCGCCGCGGTGGGGGATCGGCGTGTTCCCCTGGTATTCGAAGACGCCGTGGTTTGAGCAGATTTCCGCCAGCGGCTGCACTTCGGGATCGAAGTTTTCCCAGTCCGTGCCCGTCCAGCCCGTGTGGTGGGGGATGATGATGGCTCCCCATTCTTTCAGGGCCGGGTAGAGGCCTTCCGTACGGCGGTACCTGGAATAATCGTGATCGAAGAGCGGAATATCCTGGCGCAGGCTGTATATACACTTGTGCCCGGCGTTTGTTGGATAGCGCGCCGTGGTCCATTCCTGGCCAAAGAGCGTGACAAAGCGCCCCTCTTCCTGAAAGGCCTGGGTCATCTCCTTGATGAATTCCCACTCGGAGGGGAGGATGCTCTTGCCGACGAAGGTGTCGTGATCCGTGAGCGAGGCAAAGTCCTGCTCGTAATAATCGCGCCGGGCGATGTAATACTCGTCCACGTCGCCCATGCCGTCGGACATCCACGTGTGGCCGTGTATATCACCGAAGTAGCCATAGAGCGGTGCTTCGGCGTTTTCAAAGTCATCCAGCGGATCCCATCGTTCCGGCGCCTTGACGATGTTGACCAGATTGGCGCCGAAGGCTTCATCGCCCGGCGATGCATCCAGTTGCGGACGCACCCCCTCCTCGCCGATCAGGCCAGAGACTTTCTGAAGAAGGTTCATTCCGATGTCGCGCCTGACGACGTAGAGTTCGCCTTCCGGCGAGATCGCCATGTCGAGAATCTGGCCGCGGCCGCCCCACCCATCCTCGGGAAGGCGGTAAAGCGGCGACCATTGCGCGCCCTGGTAGTGCTGAAGGCAGAAGTTGTGCGATGGCCGGCCGCTGATGATCACTTTGCCGTCCCGGGCGCAGGCCACGCGGGGGAACTCGAAACTCTGGTCCGTCCCTTCTTTCCGCAGGTTTTTGTCTTTCGGCGGCGCGGCGGGCTCCAGGAACTTCTCGCCGTCATAGCACTCGAGATAAATCCATCGCGGGATATCCCACTGATCTTTTCCTTTTCGGTTGGAATGGTAAGCGATCCACAGGCGATTTTCACTGTCCAGGTCCAGCGCCGGGGCGATATTCATCGCGGGATGGTATGTGGCACGGATCGGCTTGCCGACATTCTCCTCCGAGAACTTGTCGTCAGTGGGATCCCATGGGATCTTCTGGATATAGACGGCGCGGGAGCCTTGCCCTTCCATCTGGTCCCAGGCGAGCCAGGCATTCCCTTCGCCGTCACCAGCCAGCGCGGGCCGCTCGCAATGGAGATAGCGCGCCATGTGGCCCGTGGGCGCGTTGCCCGCACGGTCGGGATAGACGAATATCGCGGGTTGATTGTTATGCTGCCGTTCGAAGGCGATGAGGGCCGACTGGTCGCCGACGGGAGCAATGGCGAGGTTCCAGGCCAGGTCCCGGCCGCGGGAAATTTCCCGAAAACTTGAAGGTTCGCCGTCTCGTATATACGCGCGGCGGACGACCCATTCCTGGCTCTGCTTTTCCGCCCACACGATGGCCATCACGGATCCCGCGCGGGTGATCGCCGGGCATGCCGCCGCCGTGCCGCCGCTCAGCTTCAATTCCTGCCCGAATTCCTCGTCTCGGAAAGGCATCAGGTAGACGCCCTCTTCGCCGTCGCGCTGCTCCACCCACACGCACCAGAGGATTCCTTTGCCGTCGAATGCCATGCGGGGATAGCCCGCCCGGCGGCCCTTGCCGAGGCGGTCCGCTTCCGAAAGCGCCGGGTTGTCGACTTGCCAAAGCGGAGTCGTCTCTTTCTCATCTTCCCAGCGGACCTGGCTCAGAGCGACGTTGCCTCCATAGACCCAGCACAAGCCTGCGGCCGCGCCAAGCCCCGTGGTCTTCAAGAACTGCCGCCGAGTCAAATTATTCGACATAGCCATTGTTCACTCTCCGATGCTCGAATTCTGATTTTTAGAGCATTCCAAATCACCTTTCCAGGCGCAAGGAGAGGTGTTCCATTACGAACGCAAAATGGCTCCTAATGAACGTTTATGAAGTGCTTTGCGCTCTCCTTGCAAACAGGTCGGAGTACGGAACTCTGAAAGAAGAGGCTTTAAGAGATTGTCCCGGTCGTTCCGGTCCGGGCACGCGAAACGCAGCGCATTCCCGCCAGTCAACTTTGAGGAGTGCTTTGCCGATGTCGCCGAAAGCCAAAACCTTCGCCGCCCTCTCCCTGCTCGTCGTGGCGGGTGCTTATTTTGCCATTCAGTTGCAGGGCACGAATGTGCCGCCTCCCGCGCCCACGCCGAATGCGGCAAGTGCTGAAGGCCCGCCCCAGAGTTTCCGGCGCGGCGAACCACCCAACGAGGAAGAACGGGCGGAGCTTCGCCGCGAGTTCCGCGAGGAGCTGGAAACGCAACTCGCCCTGACGGAAGCCCAGAAGGCACAGCTGCGGGCGCTTGAGGAGGAAAACGGCGGGCGAGGAAATCCCGGTGATTTCCGCGAGCGCCGCGCTGCGCTGGAAGAAATCCTCACCCCGGAACAGCGCGAGAAGGCCCGGGAGTATTTCATGTCCCGTATCCGCAGCCGCATCGCCGAGCGTGCCTCGGTGCTTCCCCCCGAAGAGCAGCAGAAGTTCATGGAGAAGCTGGACGAGCGGATGGAACGGCGGCGCGAGGAAGGCGGATTCCGTGGAGGAGGCCGCCGCGGCCAGAATGAGAACAATTCCTGACTGATACGTCTATACGGAGATTCTGAAGATGAAAGTCCCTGGCGGGAAACAAGCATTCACCCTGGTCGAGCTTCTGATCACGGTTTCTATTATTACAATACTGGCGGCCATTGCGCTGCCGAATTTTCTCGAAGCGCAAACGCGCAGCAAGGTCAGCCGCGTCAAGAGCGACCTGCGCACAATCGCCGTCGGGCTGGAGGCTTATCACGCCGATAGCAATCGCTATCCAACCAGCACGCTGGTGCCGCGCTTCCGGCGCTTGCGTCCTTTGACCACACCGATCTCCTATATTGCGAGTGTCCCGATTGATATCTTCGATACGGTCGATGCGGGCCACGGACCGTGGCGCTCAAACGGAAACTTTGCTTACGGCTCCATGCCCATCGATGTCGAGAATCGCTATGCCCTGGCCAGCGACGGTCCCGACCGGCGTCCCAACCACAGCCCGATCCAGTTCTATCCCGGCTGGTCGCAATCGATCTGGGAGAATCCCGCGAGCGGCTTTGATTATATACGCTACGACCCGACCAACGGAACGATCAGCGCCGGGGACATCTGGCGCGTGAGCGACTACAACATGGAGTAAGGAAAAAAGCCGCGGCGGGGCTCAATCCTCGCCGTCGTCGTCTTCCTCCGCGGCGTTCTCCGCGGCGATGGGAGCAAAGAAATCCAGGTCGTTGAGCATTTCCCCGGCGGAGACATTTTCCGGCGTCAGGGCCGGGGCGCCTTTGCGCTGGCGCGCCTGGCCGGCGAGCTGCCCGCAGGCTCCATCCACGTCCAGCGCCTTCGACCAGCGCACGCTCACGCAAATCGGCGAATCCTTGATGATCTGAACGAAGTCTTCCACGGCCTGTTCGCCGGGCCGTTCAAAGGGAAGCTGGGGGCTCGGGTTGAAGGGGATCACGTTCATTTTGCAGGGAAATCCGCTGAGCATGCGGCGCACTTCTTTCGCGTTTTCCACGCTGTCGTTTATCCCCGCCATCAGGACATATTCAAAGGTGACCCGCTTGTTCTTGGCGAAGGGATAGCTCCGGCAAACGTCGATCAACTCGTCCAGGGGGTACTTCTTGGTGATCGGCATGATGCGCTCGCGGGATTCCTGATTCGACGCGTTGAGGGAAAGGGCCAGGCAGGCGCCCACTCCGGATTCGCTGAGCTGGATGATTCCCGGCGTGATGCCGCTGGTGCTGACCGTGACGCGCCGGGGAGAGAGGTCGATGGCATCCTGGGAAGTCACGATCTCAATAGATTTGATGACGGCATCGGTGTTCAGCAGCGGCTCGCCCATGCCCATATAGACAAGGTTGCGGTAGTTCGCGTCCGGCTCATGTTCCATCAGGTACCGCCGCGCAAAGAGCACCTGGTCCACAATTTCGTCCACGCGCATCTGGCGAAAGAAGCCGTTGAACCCGGTGACGCAGAATTTGCAGTCCACGGCGCAGCCGACCTGGGAGCTGAGGCACTGGGTCCAGTAATTCCGCACGCGGTCGGGCATGAGCACCGATTCCACCTTCTTGCCGTCGTCCAGCTCGAAGAGGAACTTATAGCTGCCGTCGGCGGAATGCTTCAGCGTTGCTACGCTGTGGATGCCGCCGAGTTCGGTGTTCTCTTCGAGCCAGGCGCGAAGGCGCTTGGGCAGGTTCTTCATTTCGTCGAAAGACCGCGCCATTTTGCGCTGCACCCAATGGAAGAGCTGGCGCCCGCGATAGCGGTCGAAGCCCGCGTCCTCCACGAGGCCCTCCATCTCCTCGAGGGAAAGGCCCCGCAGCCTGGGCGCGGCTTTCGTTGTTTCTCTTTCCTGCAATACGGTCATGGGCGCTCTAAGGAATTGGGAATCAATGACCCGGCCTCCGGGCGGCGCAAAGCCTTTTTCCGGAGGCCGGTTTCATGCAAGTGAGAAGCGAGGATCCTGCCTGTCCGCGGCGCGCGGGAATGCGCCGGCCTCGCTCAGCTTTCCGCCAGTTCCACCAGGCGCAGCGACTGGAAGAAACGATTGAGGGCTTCTTCCGCGCCGTCTCGCGTGGAGTCGTTCGATTCGAGGTCGCGCGTGAGGGCTATGACGAGGAGCTGGCCGTCGTAGCGCGCCTTATCAATGGTCGTGGCGAGGCGGCGGCCATTGCCGATCACGCCGGAATAGGTGCGTTCGGAGAAGTCGAGGCCCTGGAAATTGAATTGATCGGCGGCGTCCCCTTCCGGAGGCAGCCCCCGCAGAATCTCCTGTTCCAGAGGCGAAAGACTGTCGCCCTCGAACAGGGCGGAAATACTGACCGGGGGGATATCCGTCAAATAGACAGCCAGCATCATGTCCTGATTGCTGTTCAGAAAGACGTAATTCGGTTCTGTCTCCAGGGCATGGGCAAGCACCGAGCTGGCCTGGATCATCGGCCAGGGATAACCGGCCCAGCCTTCGGGTTTTGTGAAGAGCAGCCCCTCCGCCGGGCTGCCGAATTCCTTGGCCGCCAGAGTTGTCGAGGGGTCGGTGAGGCGCTGGCGAAAATTCATTTCCGCGGAAGATCCGTAGAGCATCGCGCCCGCCTGGGCCAGGACCAGTATCACCGCTCCGAAGGTCACCCGGGTGTTGCCGGGATTCCCCGCGAGCATGAGCAGTGTCGAAATAATAAACGCCACGCCCAATGCGCCGAGAAGGACACTCATAATCGGAGGAATCGCATCCACGGACACGGCGCGTTCGAGGGCGGCGTCGTTGGCGAGTACCAGCAGAGCGAGGAAGATAAAGATCAATCCGTAGACAACACCGGCGGCCATCCCCAAAATTCCGGAGAACCGCGTGCCGGTGAGGAGGATCAGGCCAATAGCCATCATCGGGGCCATGACAGCGAGCGTAGCCCCGGCGCCGCGTTCCTCGGCAATCAGGAAGGCGCCGAAGGTCATCAGTGCGGCAAAGAAAAGCCAGACCATTCCGGCGACGCGGCGGCTGAGAGCGACATCTTCCTGTTGTTCCTCGGGAAGAAGCGGATCGTATTTCGGAAAACCGCTGGCATCCAGCCCGGAGCCGATTTGATCTCCAAATTGCTGCTCCGAGTAAGCGGGGCGGTCGCCCTGGGCCTGCTGCTCCAACTCCAGGTTCGGCGGGCCCCCTGGCGGCGCGGCGGCATGGCGCAGCGCATCGACGCCCGAGGGAGGATCTGCCGACACCTCTTGCGGGGGCTCTTCGTGATAGGGCGTTTCCTGTCGTTGCTCCTCCTGGCTGTGAAACTCCCGCAGATCGCGGATTGTGGGCTGCTGATAGTCCGGGGCTGATCCGGGCTGTATTTCATCCTGGGAGACGCGGTAGTCGCGCGGATCTGCTCCCGATGGTGGTGGCGGCGGCGGCATGGACGCTGTCGGCTGCTCGCCGCCCCACTGATCGTTACCGGTGGAAGCGTAGGGATCGTTCTCGGGAGGAAGTTCATAAGGATCCCCGGCGGGTTGTGAAGGCAGCTCCTGTTCCTGCTGGGGCGGAGCATAGGGGTCGCTGGGAGCCTCATGCTTGGAAGCGGGAGGTTCGCCAAAGCCTTGCGGCTGCTGCTGCGGAGGAGGAGGGACGGACGAGTAGCTCGGCCGGTCCGGAGCCGCGTAGTATTCGTCTTCCTGTTGCGGAGGTCCCTGCGGCGAACCCGGTTGAGGGACCTGTGGCGGCTCGTAAGCGTCACGCTTTGAATCCTCGAACGCCGAGGGATTTTCATAGCCACCATGGGGATCGGCATAGGGATCGTCAAAATCGTCTTCCTCCTCGGAAGAGGAGGGGGGGGCTCCGGCCAACCAGTCCGGCGGTGGAGGAGGAGATTCTCCCGATTGCCCTTCGTCGTCCCGGGTGAAGAAGACAGGGAAACCCTTCAATCTGGTTTCAAGATTCACGGTAGCCCCCGTGGGAAGTCATCTCGTTGTAAGGACAAAGTGTTTCCCAGATTGCCTGTCCAGTAAAGGGCAATCAATCGTTGTGGGAAGGCTCTCATCGCCGATTTGCGACTGATTCATGCAATCGTCAATGAATCGAGCCGTCAAAAAGAAAAATCATTGTGATTCGGTCTTAAGATCGCTCAGGCAACCCCTTACTGATTGAGGACACATCCAAAATGGAAATAGACGAAAACTTCTGTGATCATCGACCGACTTCTCGACCTGGAAAGAAAACCAGCCGCCCGCTCCTACAACGAGGAGGAATACGATCTCGGGCGCTATGAGGCCTGGCTCGACAGCCTGGGCACCCCCCAATCCGGCCAGCGCTTCCTTCACCTTGCCGGAACCAAGGGAAAAGGATCCACGGCTGCCATTTGCGAGGCACTTCTTCTCGGGCTCGGCTTCCCCACGGCCCTTTACAGCAGCCCCCACATCGAGCATTTCGGCGAGCGATATCGCTCCGATGGGGAGCCCTGGACGCTCAAAGAGTTCGAGCAGGGCCTGCAGGCGTTTTACGACCACCTCGCCCCCGAGCAGCGCCGGGGCCTGGACGGCCCTCACCCCTATCGCACGGTTTTCGAAATGCTGACGGCGCTGGCGCTGGTGGAATTCCGCGCCCGGGGGGAGTCGCTTCGCCTGGAAGGGCGGCCCCGCCAGCAGGCGGTTGTTTGGGAAACAGGACTGGGCGGGCGGCTCGATTGCACCAACGTCGTCGATCCCGTGGTATCGGTGATCACGACGCTCGGGATGGATCATATCAAACTCCTCGGGAATACCATCGAGGAAATCGCCGCCGAAAAAGCCGGGATCATCAAGCCGGGACGCCCGGTCATCGTTGGCCGCCAGGACCCCCAATTCTTCGAGCGAGTCTGGCCGGTGATCAGCCGCCGGGCGGAAGAGCTCGGCGCGCCTTTGATCCGCGCCTGGGAGCACAACCCGGTGCTGCATGCGGAGGCAACGGACGCCGGCCAGCGCGTCACCCTGCGCCTTCCTTCGGGCCGCGAGGCTTCCGGCATCCTCCCGCTGCGCGGTGGGTTTCAGCTCGGGAACCTGGAAGCGGCAGTGGCGGCCGTCTGGTACTTTTTGAAGGACGAAGGTCTTTCGCCGGAGGGTGTCCATCTTCTGAAAGGCCTGGAGCGGACGAACTGGCCGGGGAGGCTGGAGGTGCATCGCGGAGCCCAGGGCGGGCTGCTTCTTCTGGACGGGGCTCACTGCCCTCTCAGTGCGCGGGCCCTGGGCCGGGAAGTTTCGCGCCTTGTGGGCGAGCGCGAGGATCCACGCTTTGTGTTTCTCTTCGGAATGCAGCGCGATAAAGACGCGGCGGGTTTTCTCGAGAATCTACTCTCCGCATGCGAGCCGGCGCGGCTGCATCGCGTCATCACCTGTCCGATACCTGGCCCGCGCGGCGCCGGGGCGGAAGGGCTGGCCCGATCGATTCGCCAGGCGGGCTATCCAGCCAAAGCGGCGGCCGATCCGGAGAGCGCCGTGGGCCGCGCTCTGGAAACGGGCCACGCCATCGTCGCGGCGGGGACGCTCTATACGCTGGGCACTCTCCGGGCGGCTTGGAAAAAGGGGGCGCAGGCCCATTAAGGTTGTGCCTCCGGGCGTGCTTCTCGACGATTGCGTATTCCGCCAGGATCCGCGCTCCCGCCATGTCCAACCACTATCCGCCACCGAATCAGTATCCACCGCCGAATCAGTATCCCCAGACGGTCATTGTGCAGGCTCCGCGGGAAAACCAGCTCGGACTCGCCTCGTTTATTGTTTCGCTGATCGGGCTGTTGATGTGCGGATGCCTTTGCCCCATTGGTTTCTTCATGGGCCTCATGGCGTTGGGGCGCCAGCCGCGGGGCTTTGCCTATGCGGGAGTGATTATCGGAGGATTGGGGACCCTGCTGATGATTTTCGTGCTTTTGCTCTTCGTTTTTCCTTTGGTCCTTGCCGTCGGAGCCGAGAGCACCTCTGGAGCTTATTGAACGCGATGCATGATTCTGATTTTCAACTGACGGAAAAAGAAGAATTCGAGGACGGGCGCATCCGGTTCTGCGTTCAGATCAAAGCCATGGGCCTCGAGCGTCTTTACGAATACGACCCACGCCACGACAGTATCCAGCTCATCGACGATCCACTGATCGTGGGCGGGCACGACATGACATCGATCACCGGCAAGCGCGTTCGCGAGTGGCTCCGCAGCACCGAGTTGGCTGACTAATTCTTCCGCCTTTTCAGGCCTTCCTCCGTTTCCATGATGTTTCCGCGGAGAAAAGAACCGTTGCGTCCCGGGCGCGTTGTTCTCTAAACCGCGACCCCAGTTTCCGCCGTGCGCGAGCGGGCGCGGCAACCAAGGAGCATGAAACGATGAAGACTTATAATATTGCCGTTCTGCCCGGCGATGGAACCGGCCCGGAAGTGATGGCCGAGGGAACGAAGGTTTTGCGGGCCGCGGCGAAAAAGTTTGGCTTCCAGCTCAAGCTGAAGAAATACGATCTCGGCGGCGCGCGCTATGGCCGCACCGGCGAAACGCTGTCCGACAAGACGCTCGAACAGCTTCGCCAGCACGATGCTCTGTACTTGTCCGCGCTGGGCAGCCCCGATTTTCCCCCGGGTGTTCTGGAGCGGGAGATCCTGCTCAAAATGCGCTTCGAGTTTGATCAGTATATCAACCTGCGCCCTTGCAAGCTTTACCCCGGCGTGAAATCCCCGCTGGCGGAAAAAGGCGCGAAAGAAATCGATTTCGTTGTTGTGCGGGAAAATACCGAGGGGCTCTATACCGGCACCGGTGGTTATCTCAAACGCGGCACCGAGGACGAGGTCGCCATCCAGTCCTCCGTCAGCACGCGCAAGGGCGTCGAGCGCTGTATCCGTTTTTCCTTTGAAGTGGCGAAAAAACGCAAGCGCAAGACGCTGCATCTCGTTGGCAAATCCAACGTGTTGACCTATCAGTTTGATCTCTGGGTGCGCACCTTCGAGGAAGTGGCCCAAGAATACCCACAGGTCAAGACGGCCTATCACCACGTCGATGCGTGCTGTATGTACATGGTGGACCAGCCCGAGGTTTACGACGTGATCGTGACCGACAATATGTTTGGCGACATCATTACCGACCTCGGCGGAATCATCCAGGGCGGCCTGGGCGTTGCTGCGGCGGGGAACATCAATCCCGATCCCGGCGGTGTCTCCATGTTCGAGCCCGTCGGCGGCACGGCGCCCCAGTTTACGGGCCAGAACGTGATCAACCCGCTGGCGTGTATTCGCGCGGGGGCCATGATGCTGGAGCACCTGGGCGAGAAGAAAGCGGCGCAGGCGATTGAGAAGGCCGTGGAAAAAGCCGCCGGCGAGCTTCCCGGCCTGGGCGTGGGCAAGATGGGTCGCGGCACAAGCGATGTGGGCAACCTCGTGAGGAGCTACGTCAACAAGGCGTAAGCCCAAAGCACAGTGTGGAAAAAGCAAAAGGCCGGAAGGAGAGCTTGCTCTCTTTCCGGCCGTTTCCTGTGTATCTATACGTTTTACTCTGCGGCGCCAGGCTCTTCCAGGCCGATTCCCTTTTTGAGCAACCGGTCCTCCACGAGAAGCATATGCTGGTCGCCGGCGTGTTTAATCAAGCCGAGCAGTTCCTGCATCTGGGCTTCTTCTTCCACCTGCTCGTCGACAAACCAGCGCAGGAAGGAGATGGATGCGTAATCGTTATCTTCATGCGCGATCGTCATCAACTCATTGATGAGAGCGGTCACGTGTTTTTCCGATTCCAGGCCATGCTCGACCGCTTCGCGCACGCTGGCAAAATCGGACTTAGGTTCGGGGATCGCTCCGATTTTCACCGGCGCTCCGATTTCCAGCAGATAATTCACGATTTTTAACGCGTGGTCGCGCTCTTCCGCCGAGTGCTTCATGAAGTAGGCGGAAAGGACCCGGAGATCCTGGTCGTCCAGGTGGCATGCCGTCGCCAGATAGGCATTCGAGGCAAACAGCTCGTGGACGATCTGTTCATTCATTTTTTTCAGCAGATTCTTGGAGATCATGGTTGTTCCCTTTCTCTTAAGGGCATCGAGGGCCGTTTCGTTTAACTGTAAAGACTCCTGTGCCCATGGAGAGGGAGCAATCTCTATTCCCCGGCGTGCGGGCGGTTTTCCACCGGAGTGGCGGCGCCGTTGCGGGGACGGCTGCGCTCAAGGTATTTCAGGTTTTCGATAAGCAAGAGCACTCCGCCGATGATCAGGAAGACGTTGAAAAGCAGCACCTGGGCGCGCGCGAGGGCGATGAGCACGGAGTTGACCCCGAGAAAAGCCGTGAAAAAAAGAAGAATCAGCACCACGCGGCGCTGGTCCAGCCCGAGGTCAAGAAGGCGGTGGTGGAGATGCCGCCTGTCCGGCCGGAAAGGGTGCTGGCCGCTGAGGGCCCGGCGCAGGAAGGAAAACCCCGTTTCGAAGAGTGGCAGGCCGAGGGCCACGATGGGCACCGCCAGGGCCAGAAGCGTGGGAGTTTTTGTCGAGCCGATGAGCGAGGCCGTTGCCAGCAAATAACCCAGGAGCAGCGAGCCCCCGTCGCCCATGAAAGTTTTTGCCGGGTGCCAGTTGTAGAAAAGGAATCCCGCGGTTGCTCCGGCCGCCAGAATGGAGAGGTATCCGCCGATGACCACGTCGATTGTCGGGTCGACAACAAGGCCGACACCGACCAGCGACATGGCGCCGATGAAGGTGATCCCTCCCGCGAGGCCATCGAGCCCGTCCACCAGATTGATCGAGTTCATCAGGGCCACATACCAGCCCACCGTCACCAGGTAACTGATCGCCGGGCCCAGGGGCTGGCCGCCGGGCATGATGATCGACAGGACCTCGATCTTCACGCCGCCGAGCCACATGAGCGAAGCGACCAGGATTTGCAGAAAGAGCTTCACCGGGGCGGGGATCGGCCGCACGTCGTCGAAAAAGCCAACCAGGAAGATGGCAAGTGCCCCCAGAAGAACCTGGAACAGGCGCCCCTGATGCAAGAGCGAGAAGACGGGCTCCCAGATCATCAGGCCCAGCAGGCCGAAGGTGAACCCCAGAAAGATTCCCAGACCGCCGAGATAAGCCACCGGGGCGCGATGGGATTTCCGGCCGGCAGGGCGATCGAGAATTTCCAGCCAGTGGCTGACCATGATGGAAAGGCGCGTGCCCGCCATGCCCGCCAGGAGGGCGAGGAGGAAGAGCGCTGTGAGCAAGGGCACGGAGATACTCAAAGAGGCCTCTGGGGTGGGCGGGATGGCTTATCAAGCGTCTTTGGAGAGCTAGGCGCCAAGAGGTGAAAGGTCAAAACAAACCTCGCCACCGGCCGTGGGAGAGAAGTGCGCGGCTGAGGAGCGCCAGGCGCCGCCACGCCTGTTTTTTCGGGGTAAAAACTGATTGCAGGCTATATGTCTAGACAATTCGAGCGTCCGGGCCGATGCGGGCGCACTCTTCTGGTGGTGGGGCAAGGGGTACTTTTCTCTTGCAAAGACCGATATGAAGCGGTTTCTGTAAGCGGTTCATGGGATGACCAGCTCTCATGAACCTCTTTTTTTGCGGCGAGAGGCCTCGCCTGGTTCAATTTTGGGATGAAGACCTGGGGAATGAGAATCTTCGCGACAATCCCAACATATAATGAAGCCAGCAACATCCTCCCGTTGATTGATTCCCTGCTGAAAACATCCCGCTATCTTGAAGTCCTTGTGATCGATGACAATTCTCCTGATGGAACATGGCGGGTGGTAAAAGATCTGGCCGAAAAGTCCCCGCGCGTGCATTTGCTTCACCGCGTGCATGAGCGGGGGAGGGGCACGGCCGGCATTGCAGGCTTCAAAAAGGCACTTGAACTGGGAGCCGATCTCGTCATAGAAATGGATGGAGATTGGTCGCATCACCCACGATTTATCCGGCCGCTCCTGAAGGCAAGCCGGCAGGCCGATGTTGTGATCGGCAGCCGCCTTGTACCCGGAGGGGGTGAGACTGGCCGGCATGGCATACGGACTCTCATCACTCAACTCGCGAACCTTTATATTCGAACCGTGCTCGGAATTCCCGTCAGAGATTGCACTTCGGGCTACCGCGTTTTCCGCCGGTGGGTTCTCGAGAAAATTGATTGGGACAACGTTGCCTCAACCGGCCCAGCCATTGTCCAGGAAGTGCTCGTGGCCGCTCACGCCATGGATGCCCGCTTTCTGGAAGTGCCGATCCTCTTTGAGGAGCGGCGCGCTGGTCAGTCCACGTTTAATTCCAAAATTCTCATGCAAGGCCTGGCGGCGCAGCTTCGCCTGCGTTTCCAGCCCGCACCGGTGGTAGGTCTATGATTCAACAACTGCATTCCTTCCTGGCAGAAATCGTCGAACCCTATGCTGGCGAGCGAGAAGATGAACTCCTCGAATCCTACACACGCTTTATCGAACTCCTGCGCCAGCGAACCCGTGAAGCCAACCTCACTGGCATCCGCGACCCCAACGATATCGCCGTCCATGTGATCGGCGACGCTCTCGCTCCTCTTGAAAACGCCCCCAAGGATTTCCTCGCCGAACCGCCCGAAGAGCTTCTCGACGTCGGAAGCGGCGCCGGAATCCCAGGGATCGTTTATGCCGTTCTCTGGCCCGACTGCCAGGTTGTGCTTCTCGAATCCCAGAAAAAACGGATCGATTTCCTGAACGAAGTGGTCGACGAACTGGAGTTGGAAAACGCCAAGGTTCTCGAAGGCCGCGCCGAGTCCCACGCTCATGAACTCGTCTGGCGCGAACGCTTCGACATCGTCACCAGCCGCGCTCTCGCGCCCCTCCCCATCAGCCTCGAGCTTTGCCTCCCCTTCCTCGGCCTGGAAGGCTATTTCCTCACCTACAAGGGCGCCAGTCCCCACGAGGAGATCAAGGATGCGGACTTCGCCCTGAACAAGCTCGGCGGGGGAGCCATCGATGCCCGCTGCTACCAGGCTGGGCCCGGGGCACCCCGGCGCCACGCCCTCTGGAGCGAAAAGACCGGCCTGACTCCCGACCGCTTTCCCCGCAAGGAAGGCATTCCGGCCAAGCGGCCGCTCCGCGGCAGCCGCTGAACCGTTAACCGCCTGACAACAAAGCAGACCTGCAGGGGGCCCGTTCGAACCGGGCCCCTTCGCTTTTCGGGGGGCGTTACTGGAACGCCGACATGATGCCTCGGAGTTTCTCGAATACCTGGTCCGCGACTTCCGGCGGCTTTCCGACCGAGGGCACCTCGACGACGCGCTCGCGGATCGGCGCGAAGAGCCGCTCGTAGTTCTCCGCGACACGGCGCAGCTCTTCCTCGCGCTCGTAGAACTCCCGCACATCGCGCTCCCTCAAGCGCTCCAGCGAAACGTCCAGCGGGACCGTCAGATAGACAATGGCCTCGGGCTGCGGGAAGTCCCGGTTGAGCCGGTCGATAAAATCGAACGCCGCGTCGTTCCGGGCGTTGTAAGCATAGGAGGAGTAGTAGTAGCGGGTCGAGATGGCCACGAATCCCTGGCCTGTCTGGTTTGAAACCCCATCGACCTCGTTGTAAAGATGGTCATGGCGATCGGCGGCGAAGAGATGGCCAAGCTGGCGCTCGACGACCGCGGAATCCGCGGAGACATGGAGGCGTCGGCGCATGATCTGTTTGATCAGGGTGCCGATGGGTCCCGGGGTCGGCTCGGCGGAAAGCTGCGCTGGAAACCCGGCAGCTTGAAATCGCTCGCGGAGGAGCTGTGACTGGGTGGACGTCCCCGCCCCATCGAGGCCTTCCACGACGAGAAAGTTCTTCCAGACTTCCGGCGAGTAGGTCGGCTGCGGCATGAACAGGGCTCCGGGAGGCGTTGATCAATTGGACGATATATGGGGCAGTGGCCTCGGCGGGGGAATAGGAAAAATGAGGCGGGAGCGATGCGGGGAGACAGAATCCGAGTGCCGCGAAATCGGGAAAAACAGGGGGGCGCCGTCGCCTGCCCACATTTCCCTTGGGATTCTCTCGCGCCGCCGTTTAACTGTTGCGTTGCCGGAATGATCCCGGGTAGAGCGAGGGGGAATGCGGAAAGGCATCTTCCTGGCAGAATGGCTGATATTCTCTCCACGTTAAACTACTGGAAATAGAGCGTTAAGACGCGATGCCGGAAATCATCGTCAAACTCGGTGAACGGATTATTCACCGTTATTTTTTTGATAAAGACCTTCTGCGGATCGGTCGCGCGCGCGATAATGATATC
The DNA here is from genome assembly GCA_964346275.1 of uncultured Candidatus Sumerlaeota bacterium. Taxonomy (GTDB): domain Bacteria; phylum Sumerlaeota; class Sumerlaeia; order SLMS01; family SLMS01; genus CAYFUR01. The sequence goes on along the minus strand of CAYFUR010000011.1, from coordinate 31,837 downwards.
GTTATCGAGAATCTTTCCGTTTCGCGAAACCACGCCCGCATTAAGCGGGAAGATGGGCATTATTATCTGACCGATTTGAACTCGGCCAATGGGACGTTGGTCAATGGCGTGCGCGTCACGAAAACCGAGGTCTTCCATAACGATCAAGTTGCTGTTGGAAAGCACGTGCTCCTCTTCCTCGCCGCCGAGGAGCAAGGCCCCTCTGGCGCCGAGCCGCAGGCCCCTCCGCCGGGCGAAGCCCCGGAGCCCGAGCCACCACCCTCCGGCCAGATTGGCGTTCTGGCGGTCACCAAGGGAAAACAGGCGGGACAGGAATTCCGCGTCCAGAAGGCCGAGACCTTCATCGGCCGGGCGAGCGAAAACGACGTCCGCATCCACGATTGGTTCGTCTCGAAAAAGCATGCTGTCATCATTCGCGATGGCAAGAACTTCATCCTGCGTGATTTGGATTCATGGCGGGGAACCACAGTTAACGGGAATTCGATCCGCGAAATCGATCTGAAAGAGGGAGACGAAATCGTCTTCGGCACAACGGTGCTGGCTTTCAAGGTGGTCGATGCCGAGGAATACGCTGCCTCCCATCCCCAGTCTTCCCGCCCTCCGCACTTGGAGACCGATGAAAGCTGGGCCTCCGACTCGTCGGCCCGCCACCAGTCTGCCTCCCAGGAGGCTCACCCCCCAGCCGAATCAGAACCCAAAGCACCGGAAGAGCCGAAATCTGAAAAACAACAGGAGGCCAAGGCCACCCCTCCCCCCGACGAAAAATCGTCGGACTCGATTTCACTCGAAGCGGATGAGCCTGAGGCCGGAGCAGAGAACACCCCCGAGGGACAGCCGGATGAATTCGCGCCCATGACCGAGGAGGAACTCGCAGCTCTCGAACATATGGAAGACGAAGAAGAGGAAGGGGGCCGCGACGAGGAAGAAGAGAATCGCCGCCTCTCCTGGGAGATGCTGGAGGCGGAGAAGATGTTTGAAATGAGCGACGACTCGGAGGAGTTTTCTCTCTCTGAGAAGGACGATGAATTGGCGGCGGATGAAAACGCCGCCGTGGGCGGGGAGGACAAAGCCCGCCAGGGATTGGCAGAGCGCGACGAGGCCCTCCAGCCTTCCGAGGAGGAGATCCAGCGCCAGGACGAAGAAGAAGAAGCGGCATTGAATCCTCCGGAACAATCGGCGGCGTCCCCTCAGGCCGCTTCCGCGGCCAAAGTCTCCCAGGCGCCCGGCGGCGTCGAAATTGACGAGAGCGCCTACGATCCGGAGACACTGAAAGAAATCCGGCTGTGGGAAAAAGCACTGCAAAACCGCAGCCCCGTAATACGGCGGAATGCCGCCAAGGAACTGAAAAAACTCACCGGACAAGATTATGACTGGAAATCCGACCCAGCAGGGTCCTGAACTCACGAAGAAAGCCAAACGAATCGGAGTCATCTCCGATATTCACGGCAACCTCCATGCTCTGAACGCTGTTCTCGAGGAATTGGAGGACGCCCAGGTCGACATGATCATCTGTTGCGGCGATGTGGTGGGTTACGGTGCCCGCCCCAACGAATGTGTCGACACCATGCGCCGCCTGGAGATTCCAACGATCGCCGGCAACCACGACCACGCCGCCCTGCTGCTCACCGATATCACTAATTTCAACGAAATTGCCAAAACCGCGGTTCTCTGGACCAAGAAGGTTCTGACCGAAGACAACATGCAGTGGCTTCGAGAGCTGCCCCTCACCTTGAAGGATACCGCCAACGATATCTTCTATGTGCATGCCTCACCGCGCGAGCCGGGTGAATGGCACTATATCCTGACCATGGGCGAGGCCCGCACAAATTTTAATTATTTCAACGAGCAGATTTGCTTCATCGGCCACAGCCATCAGCCCTTTATCATCGAAAACGACGAGGGCAACCTGGCCTGTCCGACGCGCCCCGAAGTCGAGATTCGCGAAGGATGCCGCTATCTGATCAACGTCGGATCCGTCGGCCAGCCGCGCGACCATAATCCCCGTGCCTGCTATGTGGTGGTGGATTTCGAGAACAGCAAACTCGAAATCAAGCGCACCGATTATGATCTGGAAGGCGCGCAGGATGCCATCGTGGCGGCCCAGCTCCCCCGCGAACTGTCCGAGCGCCTGGCCCACGGAATGTAAATCCCGGCCAGCGTCCCCCGGAAGAAATCCAGACCAAACCTGGCTCGCTCGGCGCATTCCCATTCACGTGTCGAATTCATGACTCGATTCAACTCCGAAAGAGATGACTCTCCGTGCCTTCGTCATTGCCTCTGATTGTCAAATGCACGGCTCCCATTCGGATCTGTGATCTTGGCGGATGGACGGATACGTGGTTTGCGCAGCAGGGCAGAATCCTGAATATCGCGGTTTCCCCTTTTGTCGAAGTGACGGTTTCAGCGTGCAAGCGCCAGTCCGGCGCCAGCCAGGTCACCGTTTTTGCCGAAAACTACCGAGACAGTTACGATCTTCCCGAGACGCCCGGCGACTGGTCCAAGCATCCGCTGATCGAAGCGGCGTGCCGCGCATTCTCCTTTCCCGAGGATCTTCACCTGGATGTGTCTATCTATTCGGAGGCGCCGGCCGGCGCCTCCGTTGGCACGTCTGCATCTGTCTCCGCCGCGATTATCGGCGCTCTGGATGAGATTCTTGGGAAGTCGCTCACCAGCTACGAGATCGCCCGAAAAGCCCACTATCTCGAAACAGAGGTTCTCGGCCTTCAATCGGGCATCCAGGACCAACTGGCCTCCGCATACGGCGGCATCAACTTCATCGAAATGGAGAATTATCCGAGGGCCTCCGTCTCCCCGCTGCTGCTGCCGCGGGAAACACTCTGGGATCTGGAATCGCGGCTCATGCTGATTTATCTCGGAAGGCCCCACTCTTCCTCCAAGGTTCACGAATCGGTGATCAAACGCCTCGAGGATTCGCCCCGTTTTCGCGAAAAGCTGGGTCCGCTGCGCCATTGCGCCCTTGAAGGAAAGAAGGCGCTGCTGGCCGGCGACCTGTCCTCTTTCGGAAGAATCATGATCGAGAACACCGGGGCGCAGGAGGACCTCCACCCCGGCCTCGTGGGCGAACGCGCCCGCAAGGTGATCGAGGCCGCCCGGCAATTTGGCGTGGATGGCTATAAGGTGAATGGCGCCGGCGGCGAAGGGGGTTCGGTGACCGTGCTTTTGCGGGCGGGGATGAACTCGAAGCATCATTTCTCTTCGATGATTCGCGAACTCGATTCCGAACTGAAGCCGATTCCCATCCGCCTGGCCCCACAGGGCCTTTGCCGCTGGTGCGCCTAATCCTCTTCCCGCGCGCCAGCCAAACCTTCCTCCAGGCTGCGCGGCGAGAAACCGAGGTCTTCCTCCGCGCTTTGTATCGACACGTTCCGGTCTTCCCCGTGGCGCTCGATCATCTCTGCCGCGCCCTGTTTTCCAAAGAAGCGCGCCAGGGCAATGGAGAGGTCCAGGGGAAGCCGCAACATGACGGGCCGGCGCATCCCCGCCGATTGAGCCACCGCCAAAACGAATTCCCGCCACGTGACCGCTTCCGGCCCGCCAAGCGTATAGACACGCCGGTTGAGCTGATCCATCCGTTCCACCGCGGACGCCACCGCCGAGGCAACGTCCTCCGCGTGGACGGGTTGGACAAGGTTCAGTCCCAGGCCGAACAGGGGAAAGATCCGGTGGCGGCAAAACCATGCCCTCAGTCTTTCCACGTTCGCATCGCGCCCGCCGCCATAGATCATCGTTGGCCTCAAAATCACGGAGCGGCACCGCCTGCGCCAGATCCCCCGCTCCGCGGCGCGGACTTCCCTGACCGTGGAATGGGCGTGAAAACGGGAAAGGGCCCGCGCGCTGCTCATCTGAACCAGGCCGCGCGCTCCGGTCATCTCGCACGCCTGGGCACAGGCTTCGCCATAGCGCACATGAGCGCAGCTCACCAAAACCTCGCAGCCCTCCAGCGCCTCCCAGAGAGTCCAGCGCAGGCGGCAGTCGCCATGGGAGATTGCCGCACCCAGGCCAGCCAGTTCTTCCACGCGCGGATCGCTCTTCTCGCGCCGCGTCATGACATCCACCTCGTGTCCCGCCGCAATCAGGCGCCGCACCGCTCGAAAGCCTGTGTTCCCCGTTCCGCCGACAAACAGAACTCTCACGAAACTTTCTCCGCGATTTTTGTTTCGTAGAGACGGACCTGCCGCGCCAGCGTCTCCCGTTCATCGAAGTGGGAGAGCGCCCGCCTCCGCGCCGCTTCTCCCAGCGAAGCGCGCCATGCCGGATGCTCGACCAGCGAGCACAACGCTCCTTCCAACTCGGCCACCGAGCGCGGCTCCACCAGAAAGCCGTCGTCGCCGTCGCGAATCGCCTCCCGGCAGCCTCGAACGCGCGTTGTCACCGTCGGCAGGCCCATGAGCATTGCTTCGAGAATACTCACGGGCATGCCCTCGCGGTAGGACGGAAGGCAGAAGATATCACAAGCAGCAAGCAATCGCGGCACATCACGGCGAAGGCCCGTGAAGTGCACGCGCCCCGGCAATTCCTCCGACTCGGCGAGGGCGGCGATTTCCGCTTTCGCGTCGTCGTGCTCGCTCACCACGGTATCGCCAATGACCATGAAATGAAGATGATCGAAGGCGCGTGCCAGGCGCCGTGCCGCTTCGAAAAACTCTGTATATCCCTTTTCACGCACGAGGCGCCCCATAATGCCAATGACGAGGGCCCGCGGCGGAATCCTGAGTTCGCGGCGGACCGGACCCCGTTCGCCGCGAAGGCGGTCCGGATCAAACAGTTCCGGGTTTGCGCCGTTTGGCACATGGAAGGCGGTTTTCCGCCGCGCGAGGCCGAGGCGGATCGCCGCCCGCATATCTTCCCGGCTCACGCAGAAGAGGAAATCCTGGAAGCGGCCGAAGAAGCGTTCGAGGAAAACGTGGCGCCGCCGCGATGCTTTCGGCATGCGGTCGTGGAAGTAGAACCCGTGGGCTGTATAGACAATGACGGGAACGCGGGCCAGCCATCCCGCGAGCCGGCCGATCATCGAAGCAACGGGCGTATGGACATGAAGCACATCGGGCCGCTCTTCCCTCAGCCAGCGATAAACTCTCCACACGCTGTGCGCCGCATGCCAGGGATTCGCGCTGCGGGCGATGGGAATCTCCCGCATGGTGACGCCCATTTCGGCCAGTTCCTCCCAGTGGGGGCCTTTCGTGCAGGCGCACTGAACCTCGTGGCCCGCTTTTTCCAGCGCTAAAGCGACCGGCGCAATAAACTGCCGGACGGTAAAGTCGACGGCACAGAGATGCACAATGCGGAGCTTGCGGCTGGCGGAGGCGGCTTGGGCGTCCTGGCCGGCCATGGCGGGCTTCGATGGGGGCTTCAAAAGGAAGCCGCCGGATGGTCCGGATGGAGATGGATCAAAGCAATTTCCGGCCGGCAATTCCAGCGAAATCGCAGTGCGCTCGTCCCGACGCCCCGGCTGATATAGACACGCGTGCGGGGGGTATAGACAAGGCCGGAAACGTATTTGCGCGAACCGCTGGAGAAAAAGGGGATCTCGCGATTAAGGGCCCGGACCTGGCCCCCGTGGGTGTGGCCGGACAAAACCAGGTCAACGCGGTGATCACCGGTCAAAAGCTCTGCCGCTTCCGCCTGGTGGGAGAGGAGGATCGCCGGGCGTCCGGCATTCGCTCCGGAAAGCGCCTTGCCCGGGAGGCATTCCCCCTCCCAGAGATCGCCGACCCCGGCGAGGGTAAAACCGTCGAGAACGCCCACTTCCAGGCGGTTCCCCGCGGTCACGCGCTGGCGCGATGGCCGTACGGTCACGTGGTCGTTCTCAAGAAAACGGAATCCCGCATGGCGGCAGGCGGCTTTCATTTGCTCGAGCGGGACGCGGTAGTCGTGGTTCCCCCGCACCACCCAGCAGCCGTCCGGCGCCCGCAAATCGCTCAGGATGGAAAAGCACCGCTCCAGATTTTCCGGCTTGTGGGTAATGAAATCTCCGGTCAGGGCCACCATGTCGGGATCGAGTGCGTTTGTCTTCTGGACGATGCGATGGAGGAAGCTTTTTCCCGCGGCGAAGTTATAATGAATGTCGGTGAGGTGCGCGATGCGGTATCCATCGAGCACTGGCGGCAGGTCTGCCACGTTGATCTCCACCTGGGTCGTTTGGACGAGGGCCGGTTCGACCAGTGTGCCATACACGACTCCGCCGCCGAGGGTTTTCATCGCGGCAGAGGCCCGCTTGCGCAGCCGGGCATTGCCACCGTGGCGAAACCGCAGCCGCGCGGCGATCTGGCGCGCGTTTCTTTTCAGTGGGTTGTGCGGTCCGGTACGAAAGGGCATGGAAAGGGTGCCTTTTTTTAGGGGAGGGAGCCGATCAGGTCGAGAAGGCGTTTCTGGTCCTTGGCTGGAAGAATGGAAAACAGAATCCCGAGCGCCGTTGCGCCTGTGGGATCCATGTCGGCCTCTTCCGGTGATTCCGTATCGAGCCACACGATCTGGCCCTTCAGGAGGGGGATATCCTCTCCGTCGGGCAGCCGGATTTCGACTTTCAGTTCCGTGTCCTGGTCGAGGGCTTCCTTCCACGATTCTCCCAGTTCAACGGGCAGGTCTTCGAGAAAGAGCCGCGCTCCGTGAAGAGAGATATCTTCCGTTGTTCCGTGCAGCGGCTCGGGAGTGAGCGCCCATGGCGGCGAAATGATCGAAAAGCTGCACGGCACCGAGTAGTTGACACGGCGCTCGCGGCGCCGGTCCTTACGAGGCCAGGGAGTTTCCTCGGGAGGGGTTTGCTCTTCTTCGCTCATCTTGCTGGATAGACGTCATCTGCGGGATCGGGTTTCTTCTCCGATTGAAAAAGCGGCTCTTCTTCTCCGCCAGCCGATGGTCCCGTGGGAGCACCCGTTCCGGCGTAGAGATAGGACTCAAAGATTCTGTTCCACGGGGTCCAGGTCTCGCCCCGGTCGCGTGCCCGTTCGGTCTCTTCCTTGAACACCGTCATATAGGCTTCCGCGTGATCGGCGTAATGGAGGACCATCGCTTCGCGGGTCTTGGGCGTGATGGGCGATCCCCACTCGAGCCGCCCATGGTGGCTCAGGATCATGTGCAGGATTTGGTGGTGGGTTTCCGGGTCGAAGCCATCCTGTTGCTTCAGTTTTGTAATGAGCGAATCGATCATCGAGGCGCCCATGGGAATGTGGCCCAGGAGGCGGCCTTCGCTCGTATAGGTCAGGGTGCGCCGCCAATCCAGCTCGCGAATTTTGCCGATGTCATGAACAAGCGTGCCGGTGATCAGGATGTCGCGGTTCACGGGTTCGTAGATCGATGCCATGCCGTCGGCCAGTTTCATCACATTGAGCGTATGTTCCAGCAGCCCGTGGATATACGCCTGGTGGATGCGCACCGCCGCGGGGGCCGCGCAATACATCTCGCGCAGGCGGTCATGGCCAAAAACTTTATCCAGCAGCTTTTTACAATCCGCGTCCTGAACGCGGGCAATCCACGCATCCAGTTCCTCTTCCATCTCCGCGCGCGGGCGGGGGGAAACCGGCAGGAAATGCCGCAGCTCCACATCCTCATCCTCGACGCGAACCAGCCGCTTCACGGTCATCTGGAGCTTGTTGTTGTATTCTCCGGCGTCTGCCATGACGTGGACAAAGTGATCCCGCTCGATACTGCCCGACATCAGGTCGGCATGATTGTCCCACATGACCGCGTTGACCTGGCCCGAGGCATCGGCCAGTTGCATCATGAAGAAGGGTTCGCCGTTCTTCTTTGTGCGTTGCTCCAACGACAACAGGTGATAGATGGAGTCCACTTTGTTGCCGGGGCGGAGATCGCGAATCGGCATTTGGGGAAAGGCATGGGTCGTTTCAGACAAAATTTTCATCCACTTCTTGATTAAGGTGTCGTGCGCAGGTCCTCAAACGCACTGAAAGCGTCGGAGGCGCACAACGGCCATGCTCGACAACCGTGGCCCCGGCTGCAACCGGGAATCGACGAGTGGAAAGCTGGAAGCGGGGATTTAGAAGAAGGGGTGGGTAATCGGGGCCGGGGCGACGTAGCGCTCCTTGCCGCCTTCGTCGAGAGAGACCTTCGGGCGGAGCTGGCGCTGCACGACGAGGTTTTTCTGCTCACGGGCCCTGACCTCGTTGACGGTTTCCACATACGACACCCCGACATAGGCCATGGCGGCCACCACGAGGGTCAGGATCAGGGCAGACAGGGTCTTGGCGCGGCGTTCGTGCATCTCCGTTCTCCAGGGCAAAGAAATGCCCGAGTCCACGGGACACGGGCAAGGAAGATCAACAGGATGCCGAGGATCAGGGTCCGGGAATCACGGCAAAAGGATTCCCCGACTTGGCGTTGATCACGCTGATCCGCTGGGCCACCTTCTGGGCGATTTCCTGGTAAATGGCGCCGAACTCCGTTTCGTCGTTCGAGGCGACGGGGCGGCCGATATCCATCCCCTCGCGAATCTGCGTATTGAGGGGCACCTTGCCGAGGAACGGTACGCCGAATTTTTTCGCGGCATTTTCTCCTCCCTCGCTGGCAAAGATTTCATCCCGATGGCCGCACTTGGGACAGAGGTAATATGCCATATTCTCCACGATGCCCAGAATCGGGACATCCACTTTCTGGAACATCATGATCCCTTTGCGTGCATCCTGAAGGGCAATATTTTGCGGAGTGGTGACGATCACCGCGCCGGTGACTGGCACTGTCTGCGACAGCGAGAGCTGAACGTCGCCGGTGCCCGGCGGCAGGTCGATGACCAGGTAATCCTGCTGGCCCCAGTTTACATCCTGCAGCAACTGCTTGAGAACGCCATGGAGCATGGGTCCGCGCCATACCAGCGGCTGATCGTCGGTGACCATGAACCCCATGGACATGACGGAAACGCCCTGGGCTTTGAGGGGAATAATACGGTTGTCGATCACTTTCGGCCGCCCGCTGGCCCCCACCATGGCAGGCACATTCGGCCCGTAGATGTCCGCATCCAAAATGGCCGTGCGGGCGCCCTGGCGTGCGAGGCCCACCGCCAGATTCACCGCTGTCGTGGATTTTCCGACACCGCCTTTGCCGGAGCCCACGGCGATGATGTTGCGCACCCCTTCGATGGGCATTTTGTCGGCGTCCACTTTGCCTTTCTGCACATCGGCGGTCATATGAATTTGTATATCCTTGATGCCCTCGATTTTCCGGACCGCTGCCTCTGCCTCATCCTGAATCTGCTTTTTCATGGGGCACGCCGGCGTGGTCAGGCAAATCGTGAAAGACGCATTCCCCTCATCGTCGATTTCCACATCACGCACGAAATCGAGGGTCACGATATCTTTGTGAAGGTCGGGATCTTCGACGCTTTTCAGTGCATCGAGGATCTTGTCTTTCATGTCTGCCATCTTGGGGATCACTTTTCAGGAAAATCGGAAGTTTCAACGCCTTCCGATCGTTGCCAATACAATGCCAGATTCGCCGGTGATCGCAAGGCTAATAACAGACTGCCGGCCGGGGCAAAGAAGAGCCTCCGGCCGGTCCTATTGCGGTTTCGAAAGCGTTTTTGCTCTATTGCGGCTTGTTGGTCACCTGCTGCGAGAGAGCGATAGAGCGGGCGGTCACCAGGTCCAGTTCCAGCATGGGACGCTCTTTCGTGATCACCGTGACTTTCTCAGGGTTATCCTGATCCTGGAGGATTTCGATGAGGCGCCGTGCCACGCGGTCGTCCAACGTCACTTCCAGCGGCTCGCTGCTTTCTTCCATGGCGCCCACGTAATCAGCGCGGAACTGATAGCTCCCCGGGCGCAGGGTCATGCGAAGGATTTGATTCGGGTCCAGTGTGAATTCGCTCAGGCTCAGCGGCTCGTCCTTGCTCACGGTCACGTCGTCCACGGAAACCACAATGGGCTCATCCATGGGATTCTGGATTTCGATTTCATTCCACTGGGGGCTGAAGTTCTCGTAACGGATTTCCGGTTTCGGATCTTCCATCATGTCGATCTGCTTGCCATCGGCGGTCACCAGCGGGCTGAACATCTCGGTATTGAGCACCAGCGTGGCCATGGACTCCGCACGCAGGCAGGCAAGGTTGATCGGGTCCGAGCGCGGAGATTCCGGCGCATAGGCGATCACGCACAGGTCGCGTTCCCGCGGGAGGGAGATATTGCGAAAGCTCATGCGGGGGAGCGGCTCATTGTATTTATAGACGAGCCCCTCGTTCGGGCCGACAAACGTCAGCGACATATCGTAAGGGGTAAAGTTCACGAACTGCAGGTTGTTCCAGCCTTTGCTCGTATAGACCTTTCCCGCCATCGCTTCGCGGGGAAGCTTCGGGGCTTCCTGGTCCAGGTAGGGGCGGATTTCGTTCATCATCTGTTGAACGATTTCTTCCCGCGAGGGCATGGGCGTGGGCGACGGGGTCGGAGTGGGGCGCTCCTCTGGCGGGGGCGGCGGTTCCGGCACCCAGGCGGTGCGGAATCCGACCTCGTCGCGCGTATAAACAGGCGCATGGGCTGTGCGATAAGTCGCGCGCGCGTCTTCCATGGGATTGAAATAATTTCCACCCCGCACGACGCGTGTATCTCCGGTTTCAGGTCCCCGGGGATTCATTGTCCCGCTTTCTTCATAGGCCTTCCGCCGGTACCAGTCCGCCACCCACTCCGAGACATTTCCGCCCATGTGGTGCACACCGTAGCCGGAAACGTCGCCGGTGTTGGCTTCAACGGGGACGGGCAGCCCCTGGGCGCCAAGCCCGGCGATAACCACATCCTCCGAGGGTTCCTCGTTGCCGGTTGTATAGAGTGTGTTTTTCGGGCCGCGGGCGGCTTTTTCCCACATGGATTCCGTCGGGAGTGTTTTCCCCGCCCACTGAGCGTACTTCCGTGCGGCGTTCCAGGGAATCGCCACCACGGGGCGTTCCCGCTCGAGTAACTTGTCGGAGCTCGTCGGCCGGGGAGGCGCCGCGGAACTCTCTATCAGGAACTCGTTATAGCGCTCGTTGCTGACCTCGTATTTATCGATGTAAAATGAGGGGATCGAGATCTCTTTTTGAGGGCTCTCATTGACCGGACCCTCACCTTCCGGCACGCCGCGCAGGTACGTTCCGTGGGGAATCAGCACCATCACCGACCCGTCTTTTGGCCAGTAGATTTCCTTGGGAAACATGGTCCCGTATTCCGAGGGAACCATCTCCGTTCCGGGAACGGGCTTTGGCGGCTGGAATTCCTCTTCTTCCTCTTCCTCGGGAGGCTGGGCGGCAGAGGGACAATAGAAGGCAAAGACAGCCAAAAGGCTGAGTAGGAAGACTATCGAATATCGCATCGATCTCCGATCCATTCGGGCCTGGGATAGAAACCAATCTCATCTGCTGTTAAGCGAAAAACTCTGTCGGTGGCAAGCCCATCCCGCCACCGACTCTCACACCTGTCTGATACAAGTTTGCAAAGTGTCCGACGGAAAGAAAAGGGGATCAAGCTCTATTATATCTTTCATCGGGAAGAACAGGGACAAAGCCCGCTTTTTTCAGGGCTCTTCCGGAGGAAGCGGAGGCGGTGTCTCGCCGTTGATCAGTTTGAGCGCATGGCGGGCCGCTTCATTTTCCGCGATTTTTTTACGACGGCCGGATCCGTGGCCCAGCCAATGCTCATCCAGGTAAACTTCCACCTCGAAGGTTTTCTCGTGATCCGGTCCCCCTTCATAGACCACTTGGTAGGAGGGCACTCGCTGATAGAGGCTCTGCGCCCATTCCTGGAGTTGCGACTTATAATCGACAATCTGGTTCTTCCGGTTCAATTCCAACGCCGGGACAATAATCGTGCGCACCAGGGCCGGCCTCAGCTCGCGCCAGGAATACTCCAGGTAGAATGCGCCCGCGACGGCTTCCAGGGCGGAGCCGAGAATCGACTTCCGTTCGCGTCCGCCACTGCGTTCTTCGCCCGCTCCGAGGAGCAGAAGTTCCCCCAGTTCCATTTCCTGGGCAATCTTTCCCAGCATCTGGCGGCTCACCAGGGTCGCTCTCAGCTTGCTCAACGTCCCCTCGTCCCAGTCCGGGTGCAAATTCACGAGATGCTCGGTACAGGCGAGGCCGATGACGCTGTCGCCGAGGAATTCCAGCCTTTCGTTATCCTCTTCCAGCCCCGACTCCGCCCGGTAGCTTCTATGCACAAAAGCCCGGTTCAGTCTCGGCCAAAGTGTCTCAAATGCTGGAAGGCCGAAGGACGCGACGATGCGGCCCAACTCATCCCGGCGTTCCAAGGAAATCGGAGCGTTGGCCGGGGAGAGTTCATTTTCGGGAGCTTGCGGCGCAGGTTTGAACATAGAGAGCATCATGGCCTTCACAAGTTGCGTTACGCCCGTAGAAGGGATCATGCCTATTCCAGCAGCAACAAGCCGAAGAGCGAAAAGGGGTCGCCCGGGTCGCGCACAAGATAGCCTTCCCAGGCGATCATATCCAGCGTTTCATGCAGATTAACCCCGATGGCTTCCAGCGTCGGGCGGCTTTTCTCCGGATAGGTGCAAGGCCGGATGGAATCGTCATGATGGCAGAACATGCAGTTGCCGCTGGCGACGGCAAACGCCTTCCCGTAACCGCGCACGAAACACTCGTGCTCGGCCTCCAGCAGGGCCTTCTCAAAATCCCGCCACACTTCCTGATAATCGCGGGAAAATGGAATCTCTTCCTCGCGGCGCACCATCAGGCCATACTTGTAGTCGTCCAGGATTTCCCGGGTGTCCGCCGCCGTGGGGGAAAAGGGAGGCGACAGGTCGGACTGGCGCGCCTGGTGGCAGTGATACTGGCAACGCAGGCGCACCCAGCTCGAAACTTGAACCTGCGGCACATGGATAAAGCGGATTTCCGTGAATCCAAGGCGGCCGGGAGACTGCAGCAAGCGTCCGACAAACTTTTCGCGCAATTCCATGGGGGCGATCCAGAATCTGAATTTCCGCTATCATGGCGCGTCGGGATTCCCCGGGCAAGCGGGTAATGGGCTCCAGGCTTCCAGAGTGGGGCCGCCACCGCTATCCGGGAGTGCTTTCGCCGCGAGAGGCGCTCATAAGTTGAATTCCCCCAAGCGTTTG
>CAYFUR010000011.1:0-18672 GCA_964346275.1 uncultured Candidatus Sumerlaeota bacterium | reverse complement strand
CGGGAGTGCTTTCGCCGCGAGAGGCGCTCATAAGTTGAATTCCCCCAAGCGTTTGCCTGGGGGATATTCATTGGCAGCTTGTCGAGTCCAGCCTTGAGGACCAGACCTCCCAAGCTCTTATAGGGAGGGTCCTGGGCTGTTAAGAGTCAGCCACCTCGCTATAACCGTGACAACCGTCCATTAGACCACCTCCTTTCCTAGCGATGGTTCATGGAAACGGGAGAATGGGGCTTGCCGTCAAGTAAATAGTGGCCACAAAAGTTGTGGAAAAGAGGTGACGATTCGGGCGACTTTTCCAAGCCGCCGGTTGGAAGAAAAACCAGACAGAATCAAGTGGACGCTACTCGGAAAGCAGGGCGTCGAGCGCCTCGTCGAGGCGCTTGTCAAAGGAGAGTCTCGAGGGGAGTTCAGGCCCGCGAGCCGTCAAGAGTCCGCTGACGAAACAAACCGGCCGGAAGGAAATCTTCTCTTCCATTGCGGCCGAGGCGTAGCCGGAAAGCCGGCGGTCGAGGAGGTTGATCCCGAGCTGGCGGTGCAGTGCGGCCGCCAGATATGGATTCGCCACCGCGAAAGGGAGGCTGCCCGCGGCAAAGCCGGTTTCCTCGCCCCGCCAGACCGGCTTGCGGGGAAGGTAATCGGCAAGCGGAAGGGGGAATTCCGGCGAGGAATCGGGGAGCAGGCGGAGCAGCGGTTCGAGGCTGGCCAGATCCCAGGATGCTTCCACGGGGACCAGGCTGCCCGCCATGATTTCCGCCTCTTCGGCGAGCTGGCCGTGGATCTCGGCGCCCGCGATGGGGATCAGCGCCTCAGCACCGCGCCGCGCGGCCAGACGGCCTGCCGCATAGGCCGCTTCTGTTCCCTGATCCACCACGTAAACGCGCGCGTCCCCCCCCGCGTAGCCTCCCTCGAATCCGCGAAACGGGCCATCCACGAAAACATCGCCAGCGGTGAGAAAGCGCTCCGCCATCCAGCGCGCCCGCGTCAGATCCTCCAAAAAGAATGTGATCATTGCTGGGGAGCCTTCGCTTTCATGAAACGTTCAAAGAGTTCCCTGGCGATTTCCATATCCTTCTCGGCCTGGCGGTCCATTCCCTTCTTGGAATAGACGACGGCCCGGACGCGCAGGTTTCGCCACGCATTGGGCTCGAGCATCACCGCCTTGTGCGCCGCGCCGAGAGCCTCCTCCAGCTCGCCGCGCTGGGCCAGCACGACGGCCAACGTCCGCCAGCCATAGGCAAAGTCGCGGTTCAGTTCCACAGCATCCCCGGCCTCTTCCCATGCCGCCTCTTCCCGGCCTCGCTCCAGCAGGACGCGAGCGCGGAGCGCCTTCTCCAAGAAGTCTTCTTCCTTGTACACTTTGCCGAGCTGGGTCAGCAGCAGTTCGCGCTCTTGCTGATCGGCCACCAGCAGCGCCGAGAGCATGAGCAGGTGGGGGTGTTCGGGGCGCTGGCGCAGATGAGAGGTTAATTCCCGCAGGCTTCTGGCGTAACTCTCGGTGGTCACTGGGGACGCGGGAAGAAAAGCGAGCTGGTTCGGCCGCCCGGTGATCTCGAAATCCTGGATCAGTGGCTCGATGCCTTCCGTGCCCGCCGTGACGAAGTAGGTTCCCGGAGCCAGCTTCTTCTCAAAGGGGGTGATGCCGGCGCGCTGGCCGTCGAGCCAGACGTCCAATTGGAGTTCTCCCGTGGCGCGAAAGCGCACGACCCGCGCCGTGGGCGACGTGGCCTGATCGGGTGCCTGGGCGGAGCTTTGACCGCTCGCCAAAAGAAAACCCGCCCCGAGGAGGAGAGCGGCGAAAAAACGCGGAATTGGAGAGTCTGCTTTCATCACTTTTCCTTCAGGGGGAGAGGCGGGATCATTCCTTGGACGGCTCACGTTTCGGCCTTCATTGTTCTGCTTTGTTCCGGGCAAGATTGAAGATGTCCTCTGCCGTGAGCTTCCATTCCCGCTGGGGATCGTAGATTTCCAGAAATCTTTCCAGATGGGCGGTTTCGATTCCCGAGGTCAGAAGGGATTCGGTCAACTGGGTGAGGGCGCGCTGGCGTTCGCGGGGAGCCGGCGGGTTGCCCGCCCGCGAGCCGTCGAGATCAATCACCGCCCATTCGAACTCCGGGGGGTCCTCTTTCGCATCCAGGTAAAGATGATCGCTGCGATAATCGCCGTGGAGGATGCCCGCTTCGTGGAGCCCGCGGGTAAAGCGCGCAAGAGATTCCCACTCTTTCTCGAAGACTCTCCTCTCTTTGAAAAACTCCTTGGCGTTTTTCCACCGGGGTTCCAGGGCGCGTGTGGCGTAGAAAAACATGACGGGATATTGCGGGCTGGTGGCTTCGGCATAGTAAACGGGCTCTGGCGTGTGGATGCCGCGCCGGCGAAACGCCAGGGCCAGTTGGAATTCCCGCCATTCCTTGGATTGGCGAAAGCGGGAGAGTATCCGCCGCATCCAATCACGCACGAGGCTGCGCTTGAGGTAGACCCGCTCGGTTCCGCCGTCGGCGCGTTCCACATCCATTCCGACCACCGTGCGGGCGCTGGCAATCTTGGCAACGTCCCAGGAGGGGTAGTTCTCGGGATGGCGCCGCAGTTCGCGCCAGGGGAGCGAGAGGGCATTGAGCGTCTGGAAGCCGGGGAGATAGACGCGTCGGCGAAAAGGTGGATGACAGTCCTCGCGATAGGCCGCAAGGGGAGGGTCTGTGTCCATGCCGGCATTGTCCATGGTTTGGGGCGGCGATTCCATAGCGATTCCACTAGCCTTGACGACCAGCGTGCAGGCAAAGGAAAAAAGTCGCCACTCTGGCCCCAGGAACAAGCCTCGCCATGACACCGGAAGAGAAGATCGCCCAGCTCGAAAAGCTGCTTGAGAAAGATCCGCGGGATGCCACGGGGTTTTTCATGCTGGGCAAGCTGTGTCTCGATTCGGGCCGGAACGAGCAGGCCGCGGACGCGTTCGAAAAATGCACCGAGCTGAAGCCCGATTATTCCGCCGCCTGGCGCTTTGCGGGTGACTGCTACCGCAAGGCGGGCCAGGACGACCGCGCCCGGGAACTCTATGAACGGGGCATTGCCGTGGCGCAGGACCGCGGCGATCTGCAAACCGCCAGGGAAATGGAAGCGTTCCTCCGCAAACTGAAACCATGAATCATTCTCATGCCCCGGCTCCGGAAGATCAAACCCGCCCCGAACGGCCCTTCGTCTCGGTCGTGGTCCCCTGCTACAACGAAGAGGAAGTCCTCCGCGAGTTGCATCGCCGCGTCACCAGGGTGCTGCGCAAGGTGGCCGGCGACTGGGAACTGATCCTGGTCAATGATGGCAGCGCGGATCGCACGCTGGAGCTGATCCGCGAAATCGCGTCGGAGGATCCTCACGTACGCGGGGTGGACCTGTCGCGGAATTTCGGACACCAGCTTGCCCTGACCGCCGGGCTCGACCAGGCCCGCGGCGAAGCCATCATCATGATCGACGCGGACCTCCAGGACCCGCCGGAACTCTTCGGGCGCATGATCGAAAAGTGGCACCAGGGCGCTGACGTGGTTTACGCGGTGAGGAAAAAACGCCGTGGAGAAAGCTGGTTCAAGCTGGCGACAGCCTCGCTCTTCTACCGGTTGCTGCGCCTCAGCACCCAGATCGCCATTCCGCTGGACACCGGCGACTTCCGGCTTATCGACCGGAGGGCGCTGGCGGCGGTCCTGTCTATACGCGAGTCCAACCGGTTCCTGCGCGGGCTTTTTGGCTGGGTCGGCTTCCGCCAGGAGCCCGTTTACTACGTGCGGCGCGAGCGGTTCGCCGGGGAAACCAAGTATCCCTTCGGCAAAATGCTGCGCTTTGCCATCGATGGCTTGACGAGCTTTTCCACCGCGCCGCTGCGCCTCGCCGTCTGGCTCGGGCTGGCTTCCGCCGGGCTCGCCTTTGTCTATGGCTTGAAAGTTCTTTACGAGGGACTCACTGGCGGCACGGTGCCCGGTTGGGCCTCGACCACTCTCAGCGTTCTTTTTATCGGTGGTATCCAGCTCTTCACCATTGGCGTGCTGGGCGAATATATCGGCCGAATCTATGACGAAGTCAAACGGCGGCCGCTTTACCTGGTTCGGGAGGTCTTCGGTGCCAAGGCAACCGTTGCGCCGGCCGGGGACTCCACGCCAGAAAACTCCGCGATCCCCGCAGGAAAGGACCCCTCATGAAAGGCATTGTCCTGGCCGGAGGCCTCGGTTCCCGGCTCCAGCCCCTCACCCGAATCACCAACAAGCACCTGCTTCCTGTCTATAACCGGCCGATGATCCATTGGCCGATTCTTTCGCTCGTTGAAGCGGGCGTCACGGACATAATGATTGTGACAGGCGGCAGCTTCGCCGGTTCTTTTCTCCAGCTTCTCGGCAATGGCCGCGACTTTGGGCTGAAAGACCTCAACTACACCTACCAGGAAGGAGAAGGCGGAATCGCCGAAGCCCTCTCCATGGCGGACCATTTCGTCGATGGTGATCGCTGCGTGGTCATTCTCGGCGACAACATTCTCGAAAACAGCATCAAGCCTTACGTGGACGCCTTCCGCGAGCAGGAGAAAGGCGGGCGCATCGTTCTCCGCGAAGTCGCCGATCCCGAACGTTTCGGCGTCGTGGAGTTCGGCGAGGACAACCGCATCGCGGGCATCGAGGAAAAGCCGAAGAAGCCCAAGAGCAATTGCGTGGTCACCGGCGTCTATATGTATGACGAGATGGTTTGGGACGTGATCGGCACGCTGGCCCCGAGCGAACGCGGCGAATTGGAAATCACCGACGTGAACAACGCCTACCTGCGCGCGGGAACGCTGGAGCATAGCGTCATGGATGGCTGGTGGACGGACGCGGGGACTTTCGATTCCCTGCTGCGCGCCAGCAACCTGGTGAAGGAGCGGGAACTGAAGCGCCCCTTCGATGCCTTCCTGAATAAGAAGGACTAAGCGCCCGTATGATCGCATCCGCGACGGGAGCCTGCCTCCATGGATGAACTGCGCCTGGCGGTGGCATGCGGCAAATCTCTGCGCCAGCGCGAGGCCCGCGCCCTGGCGGAGTTGCTGGCGCGGCTGGGTTATCCCGTGCGGCTCGTCGCGCCGCGCGAGGCCGAGGTGGTCCTTGCCTGGGGCGAGGCGGATGTGCCCGGGGAGAAGCCTTTCGTCCGTTTGCCCCGCCGCAACTACCAGCCACGAAAAGACGGTTTCCGCCGCGACCTGGAGAATCTGCTGAAGAAGGACAAGCTCCCCCCGGTGCGCAACAGCACGCTGAAGGCCGATCTGCCCGGCCTGTTTCAGGCCGTCCTCGCCGGGTGGGAAGAGAAGCGCGGCCCGCGCGACAGCCACGGCCGGCCCACGCCGGAAAGCACCGCCGCGGGGCGGCTCGGCTGCCTCGACCGCCCCTTCCTTGACGAGTGGGCCCGTGCCCTGGGCGGCAAGCTGGCCCGCCAGGCGGGCCGGGGCCAGCCTCCGGAAAGCCCGGCCTGGGTCTTCGCGACGACCTTTGATATCGATTCCGCCGGGATGTTTCGCGGCCGCGCGGCCTTGCGAAATCTCAGGACGATTGCCCGGCAAAAGCCGGACCGGCTTCTGGAGGCTCTGGGCCTTGCCTTTCGGAGCTGGATTGGCGCGGCGCGGGATCCCCACCTGCGCATTCGCGAAATCGCCGAAATGCTGGAGGGTCTGCAAGTCCCCGCCACGTTCTTTTGCCAAACCCACCGGCGGCATCGGCTCGACAGTTATGATCTCTCTCGCTGCCGGGCGCTCGGGAAAAACCTCCGGGCGATTCTGCGCAATCGCTATCACGAGGTCGGGCTCCACAGCAGCTATGCCACCAGCGACGCCCGGCCGCGTTTCTTTCACCTGCAATGGCGGCGGCTGCGCCGCGAAGCGGGCCGCGGGATCAGCCCCGTCCACCGCGCCCATTACCTGCGCTCGGGTCCGCGCCTGGCCTACTGGTCGCCCTTTAACCGCGAGTCTTTTGTCGATAGCAGCCTTGGCTTCGGTGCCCATGAGGGTTTCCGCCGCGGGACCTGCCTTCCTTTTCGCGCCAGTGACGAAATCATCGAGGCGCCTCCGACAGTGATGGATACCACTCTCCGCTATTTTCGAGGCATGGGGCCCGAAGAGGCCTACCAACGCGGGGTGGAGCTGATGGACCGCGTCAGCGCCGTTGGTGGCCTCTTTGTTCCCGTGTTGCACCCCAACAACATGGAGCCGATTCTCTGGCCCGGATGGCAGGATGTCTTGCTCGACTGGATTACGGAAGCCAAAAGACGCGGGGCGAGGTTTCAATCTCTTGCATCCTGCGCGCTCGCTCTGCAAGAACGGGCCGATCAGATCGAAAGAGAGCTGGTCAGCGGACAATCATGAGCCACCCCAATGTGAAAATCCACGAAAGCGCCTACCTGGACGAGCCGTGTGAAATCGGCGAAGGCACGGCGATCTGGCACTTCAGCCATATTCGCGAGCACACCCGCATCGGCCGTGGCTGTAACATCGGCCAGAATTGCTATGTCGGCAAAGAGGTTTCCATCGGCGATGCCGTGAAGCTGCAGAATCACGTTTCAGTTTACGAGCGCGTGGAGCTGGAAGACGAGGTCTTCTGCGGGCCTTCCTGCGTTTTTACCAACGTGGTGAATCCCCGCGCCGCCATCGAACGGAAAGAGGAGTTCAAGCCGACGCTGGTGCGGCGCGGCGCAACCATTGGCGCCAACGCGACCATCGTCTGCGGGATCACCATTGGCCGGTGGGCCATGATCGGCGCGGGGGCCTGTGTGCGGAGCGATATTCCAGACTTTGCCCTGGTCGTCGGCATTCCCTCCCGGCGGATCGGGTGGGTCAGCATCCACGGCGATACTCTGCCACCACTGGTCGTGGGAGAGAGCTGGACATGTCCCGTGGACGGTTCTCGCTATCAGCTGGAAAGCGTGAATCGCCTGCGTCTTCTCACACCCGAGCCTCCCGTCAAAAGCCAGCACCAGTCCAAGCAGGGCCTCGCATGACAACTCAAGACAGAATCCTGCGCATCGGCCACTGCGGCCTTGGAAAATGGGGTCCGAATCTGCTCCGCAATTTCGGCCAGCACCCCGACTGCAAAGTCGCGGCGCTCTGCGATCCCGATGAATCCCGCCTGGCCGAGTTTACTCCGATTCACCCCGGCGCCGTGCTCTATGCCTCGGTGGAGGATGTGGCCGCCGATGATTCCATAGACGCCGCTGTTGTGGCGACGCCCGCGGGCCTGCACCCCGAGCATACGCGGCTGTTGCTGGAATCGGGCAAGGACGTGCTGGTCGAAAAGCCGCTGGCCATGAATCTGGCCGAGGCGCGCGACCTGGTGGATCTGGCGGAGAAGCTCGGCCGCGTGCTCATGGTCGGCCACACGTTCCTCTTCAATCCGGCGGTGCGCCGGGTGAAAGAAGAGATCGAGACGGGCAAGCTCGGCGATTTGCAACTGATCACGGCCCAGCGCTTGTCCCTCGGCCGCATTCGCGAAGACTGCAACGCGCTGTGGAACCTCGCACCGCACGATATATCGATTTTGCTCTACTGGCTGGAGGAGATGCCCGTCTCGGTCAGCGCGCGGGGCCTTGCCTTTCACGAGGGACACAGCCAGGAAGACTTCGCTTTTTGTGTGCTGGAGTTTCCGCGCCGGCGCATGGCGTCGGTCCAGGTCAGTTGGATGAACCCCGTGAAGATTCGCGAGATGACTGTCGTCGGGTCCGAGCGGATGCTTGTCTATAACGACGTAGATCGTCAGAAGCCGCTGACACTTTACCACCAGCGCATCGAGGAAGTGGCGAGGGAGGGAACGGAAGGGAGCTTCGAGCGTTACCAGCTCCAGATCCGCCCCGGCGAGCGGGATTATCTGGACGTTCCCGACCAGGAGCCACTGGCCGAGGAAGTTGAACATTTCCTTCATTGCCTCTCGACGCGGGCGAAGCCCACAGGAGCCGGGGAAGAGGCCCTCAGAATCACCAGCGTTCTGGAAGCCTGCAACGAATCGATCAAGCGAAACGGAGAAGCGATCACGCCCCGGGCGGTGCGATAGATGATGAATCCTGCGATGAAGACCTTTCCTTTTCTCGATTTAAAAAAACTGCACAAGGCCCTCGATGTGCAGATCAGGGCCGCCATGGATCGCGTGCTGGCCCACGGGCGCTTTATCAACGGCCCGGAAGTTGGCGAGTTCGAAGAAAAATGGAATGCTTACTGCGCATCAAAAGCCGCCATCGGAGCGTCCAACGGGACGAGCGCTCTTCACGCCGCGCTGGCTGCCATCGGCGTCGGGCCTGATGACGAGGTCATTCTCCCGTCTCATACTTTTGTCGCCACGGCGGAAAGCGTTCGCCTGGCCGGCGCCCGCCCGGTCTTTGCCGAGATTGATGAAGCGGCCATGCTCATCGACCCGGCCGCCATTGAACCCCTTATCACCCCGCGCACCCGCGCCATCGTTCCCGTCCATCTCTACGGCGCACCCGCCGACATGGACCCCATTAACGAGATCGCCTGCCGCCACGAGATTCCCGTGATCGAAGACGCAGCCCAAGCCCATGGCGCTGTCTATAAGACGCGCAAGGCCGGGGCCCTCGGCCTGGCGGCGGCCTTCAGTTTTTTCCCGGGCAAAAACCTGGGAGCCTTCGGCGATGGCGGTGCCGTGACAACTCTGGACGAGGAACTCGGCCGGAAAATCAGCCGCTATGTGAATCACGGCCGCGAGGCGAAATACGAACACATCGAGATGGGCACGAATTATCGCCTGGACACGCTCCAGGCCGCTATTCTGCTCGTGAAGCTGGAACACCTGGAAAACTGGAACGAGCGGCGGCGCTCCGTTGCGGCCCGCTACGTGCAGGTCTTATCCAGCGAGCCCTTTGACTCGCATCCTGTTCCCTTCCAGCAGATTCCCGCCGGTTGCAGCTCGGCCTATCATCTCTTCGAGATCCGCGTGGCCGACCGCGACCGCGTGCAGGCCGAGCTGAAAAAGCGCGGCGTCATGACCGGCATCCATTACCCCATTCCTTGCCACCTCCAGCCTTCCATGGCTGGGTTCTCCGCTGGCAGGGGATCGCTGCCTGTCACGGAACGCGTGGCCGATGAAGTCCTCAGCCTACCCATGTGTCCCACCATGGAACCCGATGACGCCGAAGAGATTTGCGAGATTTTGAAGGGTGTTCTGTTCTCCTGAAATCTGTCGAGACAAGGAAGCGAAAGCATGGCGGAAACATGGCTGGTCACCGGAGGGGCGGGATTCATTGGCAGCAATTTCGTGCGTGTGGCTCTCGGCCACGACTGGTGTTCGAGAATCATTGTCCTCGATGCGTTGACCTATGCGGGGAACGCCGAGAACCTGCAGCCCTACCTCGATGACGACGACCGGTTGGAACTCGTGCGTGGTGACATCGCCGACGCCGGGCAGGTCGAAGACGTCTTCTCCAAAAC
Source organism: uncultured Candidatus Sumerlaeota bacterium (assembly GCA_964346275.1). Taxonomy (GTDB): domain Bacteria; phylum Sumerlaeota; class Sumerlaeia; order SLMS01; family SLMS01; genus CAYFUR01. The sequence goes on along the minus strand of CAYFUR010000011.1, from coordinate 9,251 downwards.
TCCGCCGGAATACGTTTTCCACTTCGCGGCGGAGTCCCACGTCGACCGGTCTATACAGGATCCCGCGCCCTTTATCCGCACGAATGTCCTTGGAACCCAGGTCATGCTCGATGCCGCGCGGCGGCACGGTGCGAAGCGCTTTGTCCACGTATCCACCGACGAGGTTTACGGCGCGCTGCCCCTCGATACGCCGGAACGATTCAATGAAGTATCGCCCTACCGTCCGAATTCCCCCTATGCGGCGAGCAAAGCCGGGGCCGACATGCTCGTCCGCGCGGCCCATCATACCCATGGCATGGACACCGTCATTACGAACTGCTCCAATAACTACGGCCCCTACCAGTATCCGGAAAAGCTGATCCCGCTCATGATCAGCAACGCCCTCTCGGGCAAGCCGCTGCCCGTGTACGGCGACGGCCTCTACGTGCGGGACTGGATCCATGTAATCGACCACTGCGAGGCTGTCTATGCAGTCGCCATGAAGGGGAAGGCGGGGGAAACCTATTGCATCGGCGCGGATAACGAGCGGGCGAATATCGATGTGGTGAAGCTGATCCTGGAACTCACCGGCCGGGACGAATCATTGATCCGCACCGTGAAAGACCGGCCGGGCCACGACCGCCGCTATGCGATCGATTCCACCAAGATCAACAGCGAGCTGGGCTGGAAGCCACGCATCGCATGGGAAGAGGGCCTGGAAATGACCGTCGACTGGTATAAAGCCAACGGTCCCTGGATTGAGCGCGTTCACTCCGGCGAGTTCCGGAAATACTACGACGAGCATTATGGCAAATTGGCGTGATTTCCTCGTCTTTCAGCAAATCGAGAAGCGCCAGGGAATAGAAACACAAAGGCACAAAGGACACGAAGTTCACAAAGAGATGCATGTCCTGCGTGCGTAGTGAGATCTATTCCCGGAAATTCTCGTACACCTCTTCGCGCTGACGCTCCAGGTTCTCGCGCATGTCCTCGCGCATCTCTTCGCGCTGGAGGCGGATGTTCTCGAGCAACTCTTTCTGCATTTCCCGCGGCGAGTTCCGGTCCGTTTCCTCGACGCGGCCGCGATATTCGTAATACCGGTATTCCTGATGGCCATCTTCAAATTCGTAGAGATCATCCTCAAAGGGAAAACCGCGCCAGTCCCTCGGCCAGAAATCCCGTGGTGCCCGCCGCGGCGAAACATAGATGCTGGTCCACGCCTCGCCCCATGCGGGTCCTCCCGGCGGGGCGACGATGACGCGGCCTTTTGAGTCCTGGTGCTTGATCGATCCGAGATCCTTTTCCTTGCCGGTCCCTTCGGTAAAATCCTGGTCGCTTTCCGTTTGCTCTTTTTTCCCGGATTCTTTTTCCAGGGACTGGCGGAGCTGCGAGCGCGCCTCCTCCACACCGCCCTTCCAGACGTGGAACGGCTCTTTCTCGCTGTAAGTACGGAAATGCGGAGGTAATTTCCAGTTTTTCTCCGGGCGTTCCACCGCGATGACGTGGATCGTATCCCGGCCCTCCCCCGTGGCGATTAATTCGTAGCGGCGAGACGGCATTTCGAAAGTTCGATGAGCGCGGACGAAATTGTCCCGCTCGTAGTAATTCGGCAGGAGCTGATGGGTGACACCGTCGCCATCGGTGCTGTAGACGAAAAGATAGGCATCCTCGTCGGTGCGGACGCGGATCTGGACCGGCTGGCCGCTGGAATAAGTCCGGCGATTCGTCCAGACATCCACATCGATGGAGCCGCGGCTGCCGGGCCGCCCGGGATCAGGAGGCCGAACGGGGCGGACTTCGATGTTGGCGTCTTCTTTTCGGGCGGAACTGGGATCCTTCGCCACCAGCGCCCCCGGGGCCAGGATCGCCATGACGAGCAGGCAAGTGATAATCCAGCGCATAGTCGGGGACCTCCTTGGGCATTCCCTCGTGTCTCAATCCCTGGGACAAAGCAGACTGGTGAATGGTTCCAACGGGTTGGCGGATTCTCCGTTGCGCAGCGCGACCGGCCCGGAAACACTGTCGCCGCGCAAGAGTTGCGTAATTCGTGCCGCGAGCCCATTCATGTCCTCCGCCCATTCCTCCCCGGGACCGCTGGAATCCCGCCGAGTCACCCGGATTTTCCGCACTCTCTCCGACGAGACGCGGTTTCGCCTGCTGCGCCTTCTTTGGCGCGAAGAGCTTTCAGTCAACGAGTTATCTCAGATCACTCAGCTCGCCCAACCGCGCATTTCCAATCATCTGAAGATTCTCCGCGAAGAGGGCCTTCTTTCCGAGCGCCGGCAAGGCTCCTGGCGCCACTACCGCGTTCATCTCGTCGAGCTGGATGAAACGGTCCGGTCCCTTTGGCCGACCTTGGAAGCGGCCTGGAAGGACGACGACCATTTCGAGGCAGACGATAAGCGGCTCTCGGATGTCCTCGCTGCGCGCACCCGCGAGCAGCGCGGCACGTTCTTCGACGAGTTGGCGGAGCAGTGGGACGACATCCGCGCATCCCTTTTCGGGGACGCCCTGGGACGCGAGATTCTCCGGGCGTTTTTGCCGGAAGATCTCGTCGTCGCGGACATTGGAACGGGAACGGGCTATGTTCTCCAGCTTTTCGGCCAGCGCGCGCGCAAGCTCATCGCCATCGATAATTCCCAGGCCATGCTCGACCTGGCCCAGGAAAAGGCCCGAGCCAATGGCCTCGAAAACGTGGAATTCCGCCTGGCGGACGCGGAAGACACGCCACTTCACGAGGGCGAGGCGGACGTCATCACCATGGTCCAGGTCCTCCACCATTTTCAGCAACCGGCGGAAGTTCTGAAGAATGCGGCGCGGGGGCTCGCTCCTCGCGGGAGACTGATTTTGAACGACTTTCTGGACCACGATGAGGCCTGGCTGCGCGAAGAGCTGCAGCACCGCTGGAGCGGATTTCCCCGCGCCCGCATCGTTGATTACTTGAGCCAGGCCGGTCTTGAGATGGTGGCTTTTGATATTCTCGCGGGGCGGACTTATATCTCTCCCGAGGGCCACCGCTTGAAAATACCGGACGGTTTTACCGCCGTGGGCCGGCGGGCTTAAACTGAATCCTGGCGCAATGGAGCGCCCCAAGACGGCTTGCCCGCGGGAAAGTCACGCAAAACCAATAAGAATTTCATTTTAGCCCTTGACGGATTCGTTTTCGAGCCCAATTTTGCAGAGCAAGGCTCGATATCTGCCACCTCGACGCCCTGCGTCCTGAAGGTTAGAAAATCCTTTATTGCGAGGAGAGAGCCCCCACCCCAATTTTTCGGAGAGAGAAAGCATGTTAAAGAAACCATCTGCCTTTACCCTGATCGAACTTCTGATCGTCGTCGCGATTATCGCCATTCTCGCGGCGATTGCGGTTCCCAACTTCCTGGAGGCTCAGACGCGCTCGAAAGTTTCCCGCGCCAAGGCCGACCTGCGAAGCATGGCCACAGCCATCGAGGCCTACACGGTGGACAACAGTCGTCCGCCCCGTGAATACAGCACCGGCGCTCCCTATAACGATCCGTTGATCGACGGCGATCCTGCCGGCGGAATCGTGTTCCCCGGAAATGAGACCACCCACGGCCTGTCCACTCCCATCGCTTATATTTCAAACGCCTGGCTTTTCGATCCCTTCGTAAACGCTGGCGAAGACCTTCCCGAAGATCAGAAACGCTTTACCTACATGGATGTCTTCGGCCGCGAGCGCAACGGCTTCACGATTTTCGGCTCCAACGTCGGCCAGGATGAAACCTACGAAGCTCATCTCGATTATTTCGGCACCTGGAAAATCCTGAGTATCGGCCCGGACCGCGATTACTTTAACAACGCCGATAGCCCCGGTGCCCGCCAGTTCCCCCTGGCTGAAAACATGCCCTACGACCCGACCAATGGAACAATCAGCGAAGGCAACATCCTTCGCAGCCAGAAGCAGTCGGATACCAACATGGTCGTTCGCGACGGCGTCCTCGGCGCCCACTGATCCGAAACAGAAACCTTGATTGCAAAGCCCCGCTGCCCGCCCGGCAGCGGGGCTTGTCTATACGAGGATGGTTCTTTTACCGGTTCGGCGCCACCGGGGAAACCCGGCGGCGGCCCCGGCCCGCGAGGCGCAGCAAATCGGTGCCGCTCATGGTGCAGAGCAACAAAATGATCACATCGTCGACAGGCCCGGGAATCAAGTCCGGCAGGAGAAGGTAAAGCAGCCCCACGCCGAACCAGAGCAACCGGCGCGTGACGCTGAACGTTTTTTCCACCGGCGCGGCGGCGGGGTCATGAAGCAGCGTCCGTCCCGGGTAAATGGCCCGCGAATAGGGGTCGTATTCCACGAGATGGCAATCGGCCAGCAGGGCGAAGTTCTTCGGCTGATTCTCCAGGTAAATCTTCGTTTCGCCGGTCGAGAGCATGCCCCGGCGCGTGAGTTCGCGAAGGTATTCCCACTGCACGGGAGAAAGGTGGGGCCTCAGCTTGTCCGGCACCAGAACCGGCATTTCCCATTGTGTATAGACAAAGAGGGCGAGGAAAAGAAACCCCGCGAGGCATTCCGCGGTGGGGTAGAAGAACAGCGTGAGCCCCGCCGTGAGAAACGCGACGATGCTGAGGCCCGCACGGCGGCTCAGCGCCAGCGTGAGAAGCAGCATCGCGATCAGCAAAAAGGAGAGGAACCCCAGGGTGAAGCGCACCGCAAGCCCAAGCCCCGGCACCGCCTTCAGGATGGCGAAGGCGTCCTCCAGCGCTGTCTCCACGAAGCCCGGGAGCAGGCTGGAGCCCAGTTCCGGCTCGATCGCCGCCGCCAGGGGAAAGCTCAGGGCGAAGAAGAACCCGAGGTAGACGATCTGGTGGGTGCGGCGGCGCCAGTCGTCAAACACGCGCCAGGAGAAAACCAGCGTGACCGTCATCAGCGCGGCCAGGGCCATTCCCGTCACACCGAACAGGCCGCGTTCCCAGGGGAAGCCGAGCGCCGCGTGGAAGAAGAGGCCCGCTCCGAGAAGAAGCCCCACCCGGTAGGAAAACTCGTGGAGGCGCAACTCGCCCCGCTCGTCCACCGGGGAGTCGTCTATAAGTGGAACCGGGCGCTCTGCCGGGAGAAACCGGTTTGCCGAACCATCAGGGGGCGTCATGGACGGGGTCCCCTTTCCTGCCGGTCCACGTGCTGGCGTCGCGCGAGGGCGCCAGCCAGCCCGGGCCATGGATCTTGCGGTTCGCGATGCGCAGCTTTTCCACCAGCCGTTCCAGCTCTGGCTGGGCGCGCGGGCTGACCGGCGTTCGTTCGAGCCACCGGCCCCGCTCCACCACAAAGCGAAGGCCCGTCTGGTAATACACCCGCGCTTCGCGGAGGCGATAGGTGTCGACCTTGATGAGGCCCTCCGCCGCCTGCATCAGCCGGTCGCCCTGCTCCTCGAAGACGCGCGCCGCATCCACACGCACTTTCACATCGCGCTGGGTCTTCACCTCCTTGCCCAGGAGGCGAAAGATCTCGTCGGTGTTTCGGGCGAGGATTTCCGGCGACTTCGACCGGGAAAGGATCTGCTCCACACGGCAAAGCTGCAACTCGTGGAGCAAGTCGGAGTATCGGTTGCCAAAGGAGCGCAGCAGCGGCTCCAGGTCCATCATGGCGCGTTCCAGGGCCAGAGAGCGCTCGCCGCTGCGCGACCGCGCGATCAGCGCCAGCCCTTCGACAACGGGGTGGTCGCGGATTTTCTCGGAGGGCTGGTCATCGATGGCATCGCGCAAATCCCGCCAGCGCTTTTGCCCGGCGAGTGTTTCCAGGCTGGCAATGAAGGAGCGTGTGCGCTCGTCCAGGCGCTTAACCTGGGGTTGTGTTGGTTCCACGCCCGAGAGGGACTCCGGGGCATCCGCGATCACCGGAAAGTCGGACCTCCAGGCCCGCCAGTTGAAGGACTCGTAGGCCTTGAACCCGCCGAAGAGCACAAGCACCAGCAGGGGAAAGCCCGCCTTGAACCAGAGGCGAAAGCGGCGAACCGCCGGGCGTTCCGGGCGCAGGTCTTCCGTCGCTGGCGCGGCGGGGTCCGTCTCCGCGAGGCGCAGCAACTCGTCCCAGCTTGCCGGCACCATCCCGCCCTTGGAATCCCCGGGAAAATCGGGGTCTTCCTGGTCCGGTTTATCTGGCGGCGGCGTTGGAGGCATGAGGCTTTCTTTGCAGGTCGGGATCTCTTGTGTTTTTTTCGCCGTTACCCTGGATCAGCAATCCCAGCCGTTGTCCGTTTAGAAGAAATCCCGCACGATATCAAAATAAAGGATCGTCAGGCTGATTCCCAGGCTGAGACCGATCAGAAACACGGCCAGCAGGCGGGCGTTCTCTCCGTTGTCCTGCTTCATGAAGCGGCGGCCTCGCCTTTCGGCGCGTTTTTCTCCGTCGCGGGTTGCGGAAAACCCTCCTTCATATACTTGGCGCGCACCTGAACCAGTTGTGCCGCGATCGCAATGGCGATTTCCTCGGGCGTGATCGATCCAATATCCAGCCCCGCCGGGCTCACCACGCGGTCCACCTGTTCCTCCGTATAGCCATCATCAAGCAGGTGGCGCTTCACGCTCGCCCATTTCGACCGGCTGCCGATCATGGCGATGAAAGCCGCGGGCGAGCGCAGAAGCTGGCGCAGGCACACCTCGTCGCCCGAGTGCCCCCGCGTCACCACCACGCAGAATGTTTCGCGGGTGAGATCGATGTGCTGGCCGATCTCCTCGAAGGGGGAGCACACCGCCTCGTCGGCCATGGGAAAGCGTTGCTTGTTGGCGAACTGGGGCCGGTCGTCGGTGACGATCATTTTGAAGTCCAGGCCCGAGCAGACATTCGCCAGCGCCTTGCTGATGTGTCCCCCGCCACAGATGAGAAGCTGGTAATCAGGCATCACGGGCTCCACATAGAGAGTGATTTCCCCGCCACAGAGCATGTCGATTTCTTCGGCCTTCTTCGCCTTGATGTCCACATGCACGAGCCGGGGTTTGAGCGTCTTGAGCACTTCCCGGGCGGCAAAGATGATGTCGGCCTCGACGCATCCGCCGCCGATGGTTCCGAACAGTTCCATCTGGTCCGAAACAAGCATTTTTGTTCCCGGTTTGCGCGGCGTGCTGCCCAAAGTGTCGACGATGGAAACCACCGCCACGCGTTTGCCGGCCCGCGACCACTCGAGGATTTTCTCATAAAAACGCAGATTCATCGTTCAAAGCTCCTACTCCTCTCCAGTGTAGAGGCCCGCCGCCAGAGCGCCAAGGGAGAAACGCAATCCCGCTCGCCAGGCACGGCGGAGCGCCTTTTTGATTTACTCGCTCTTTCGAAACGGATTGCTTGAGCAGGAACTCGAAACCAGGAGACCCGCATGGCCCCGGAGGACAGCGCCCCGGAGCAAAGCGCCCGGGAGGGGGACACCACCCATCAAGCAGATGCCGAATCGGCCGGCCGCACCGGCTTTTTCCGCCGCTGGACCGAGAATTTCCTCTTTGGCGTCCGCCCGGGCTTTGGCACGGGCCGCCGCGCCATTCGCCTGGCCAATGCCGCCTCCGCCCGGCGCGCGATCAACTGGATCCTCCCCGGGTCCATGGGCGTTTTTCTCCTCATCGCCATCACGGCCTTCAGCCTGAATACGATTTCCCAACTGGGAATGCCCTATCTCAGCGGGCGCATCATTCTCTTCGATTACCTGGTATTTTTCTTTGGCTGGATTGGCGGCTGGAACATGGCCTCGCGCTGGCGCGGGCGCCAGAATATGATCGAGGACCTTGTCATCACCAGCCTGCGCCCGCCGGTGATCGGAAACCTTCTGTTTGCTGGTTCGCTCGGCGTCTGGATTCGCGTTCTCTTTGTGATCGCGCTGGCCGATACGTTCCTCGTCTCCCTCGGCCTGCCGGACAATTATTCCGCCTCTTTCGGGCGCACGGATACCGGGGGCCAGATGATCTACCTCGCCATCACCTTTCCCCTGGTGCTGATCATGAATTTCGTCCTCGCCTGGTTTCACCTGGAGACGTTGCGCATCGCTTATTGGATGTTTGCGACGGCGGCGCTGCCGCGCATCGACCTGCGGCAAAAGGCTATCGCGAACCTCTTTCTGATCATTGCCTATGTCACCCTGCTCACCGGGATGGGCGTCGCCATCAGCGGCATGATCGGCCTTTTCGGATCGGCCTTTCTCATGATTCCGGCGACGCAGGCCGGCGCGAATCCCAATCCGTTTGGCGTCCATCTGACCTGGGTCGTCGCGGCGATTATCGGCCTGCTCATCGTCGGCTTTTTCAAGCGCATGATCACGCGCATGTACGAGCAGGCCTTCACCAAGAGCTTTCTCCTCTTCACCTGGTGGGGCGCCGGCGAACAAGCCCACCCCATGAATTACCCCCCGTCGCTGACGTCCCAGCTCAACCGCTGGATCGCGTACCTGCGCTTCGAGGAGACGCAAAAAGCCCACGGCAAGCCGGGCACGCCGCCCTCGGCGCAGGAGGGGCCGGTCTACCGTTCGAACCCGCCCGCCGCCGCCGCGCCGGAGCATTCCGCCGCCCCGGAGCCCGTCTACCAGCCCGGCGAGCAACGCTCCGGCCCGCCCGAGGAAGGGCAGTGAAAAGGCTGAAACGGCCCTCCACAAAAGACTGAATACCAGATCGCATTTGGCTGAGACTTGCCTGCAAATGTCCCGATTATCGCTTGACACTTGATAGCATCTTGGATTATTTTATATCTAGAGACATAAAAAAAGATTAAGGTTTTATATGCTTCACAAAGGTGCTAATCCCTTCAAATGCAATAGAGGGGCCTCTATATACTCTATTGTGGACATCGAGCGAGAGCAGTTCGCTGGGAAACTCTCAACACGATGTTGTGGCATGGTTCCAACCGCCCTGATATGCCTGTTTGTCATTCTTCTGATCGGCTGCTCAATTGATCGCAGGGCGATGAAGAAATTCAATAACCAATACGAAAATGGAAACCTCATGGAAGCTCAGGATCTTGCCTTCGATAAGGCGGATCTGGCGGATACCGATGGCGACCTACTATGGAAATTGCACCTCGGAGGCTTGCATCAAGACTTGGGAAATCATGAAGCCTCCATTGAGGCGTTCGACTTGTCCGAAGAGGTTTTTACGGCGGCTGATCAGCGTGGCATCGGAAGCAAGGGCCTAAATGAGACAAAAAGCATGCTTTTCAACGACTCAGCCCGTCTTTATACAGGTCATAACTATGAACGGATCATGACAAATACGTACAAGGCCTTAAGCTTTCTAAGCCTTGGCGACACGGAAAACGCTCGCGTGGAGCTCAATCGGGCCCT
>CAYFUR010000010.1:0-53774 GCA_964346275.1 uncultured Candidatus Sumerlaeota bacterium | reverse complement strand
CCGTCGAGATAGGGTGCAATGTCTTCGATGGAGGCTGGATGAAATCGTCCGCACATGGATGGGGCACTCCCTCACACGTCAGCCGCCCAATGTTGGAAAAACCCGGATGGACCCTCATGTCTTAGGAACAATGTGTTACCGATGTGTCCGGTTTGGACCTCAGTGAAATGGAGCTGGCGGACGGATTCGAACCGACGACCTGCTGATTACAAATCAGCTGCTCTGCCAGCTGAGCTACGCCAGCCCCGGAGACGCACACGGTTAGAGAAAGGAAGCGCCCGCGGTCAAGACAAAAGCAGGCTGCGGGCGCTTATCAGCGTTAGAAGTGGATGACGCCGTTATTCCATATCTTCTTCCTCGGCCTTCTCTTCTTTGGGCTTGCGGTAGGGCTCGTTCAAATCGGTCGTCCGGAAGGTGATCAAAAAGAGGACGGTATAGCGGGTGTAATAGGCTTCGCCGGAGCCTTCTCCCCAATCAAAAGCAAGGCTGCGGTCGTCGGCGTTGATAGCGAACACGCCCATTTTATTGACGGCTTCCTGCTTGAATTTCTTGTAAAGGGCGAGTTCCGGCAATTCGATGGCTCCGATGCCGGGCAGCGCGGCGGGGACGGAAGGAACTCCAAGCATGCCCTTGTTCTCATCGATGGCGGCGGCGGCAATACGGGGCTGGACGATGATGTCGGCATCTTCCTCGGATTCAACGCTGTGCAGGCCCTTGTTGAGGAGCGCGCGGCGCAGGGCGGACAGCATGTATTCCTGGTCGGTGGCTACAAAGTAATTCTCGTCAATGAAGAACCGCTGGTAGGGGCCGACGGCTCCGTCGTCCAATTCATCGATCGCGCGTTTGGCCGACTCGGACATGAGGGCCATTTCCACGGCGGTGCGCGCCGTTGTGGAGGTCTTGGTGGTGGTGCAGCCTGCGAGGAAGGCCAGGCAGGTGATGAGGATGGGAAGGACGAATGTCCGAAGCTGCATAGAGAATCTCCTGAGTGTGTGGTCTCTCGCTGAGAAATGCCTTCTCAGTTTATTTAATTTTTTGAAACGCGGCCAAAGCCTGCTCGCGCATCTCAAAGTGGTCTACGAGAGGATGAGGGTACGTCTCGCCGAGTGCAACCCCCGCTTGCTCGAGTTGTTCTTCGGAAGCCTCCCATGGGCTGAACAGGTGCTTGTCGGGAAGGCGGGCAATTTCCGGCACCCATCGCCGGGTGTAGGCGCCTTCGGGGTCGAATTTCTTGCCCTGGAGCATAGGATTAAAGATCCGGAAGAAAGGCGCGGCATCAGCGCCGCAGCCGGCAGCCCATTGCCATCCCATGGTGTTGCTGGCCAGATCGGAATCGACAAGCGTGTCCCAGAACCAGGCAGCGCCTTCCTGCCACGGCAGCATAAGATCTTTCACGAGAAACGAGGCCACGATCATGCGCACGCGATTGTGCATCCATCCCGTGTGCCAGAGTTCGCGCATCCCGGCATCTACAATGGGATAGCCGGTCTGGCCTTTCTGCCAGGCTCGGAGCTTCCTCTCATCGTATTGCCAGGGAAAACTCCGAAAGTTCTCGCGCAGCGGCTGGTCGATGGTCTCGGGAAAATGGAAAAGCATGTGATAGCTGAACTCTCTCCATCCAATTTCCCGAAGAAAGGCACGGGCGGACTTCTTTCCCTCGCCGGACATATTTCGCGCCATGTGGTGTGATACCTGGTGCCAGATCGTCCGCGGCGTCATTTCACCGTGATGGAGGTGGGGCGAAAGACGGGAAGTTCCCGGCAGATCAGGACGATTGCGTTCAGAGCCGTAGGTGGCCAGTCCATCAGAGAGGAATTCCTCGAGACGCTCATGGGCGCCGACTTCGCCGGGCTTCCAGGTTTCGCGCAACCCTCCCGCCCAATCGAACTTCGGAAGCAGTTCAAGAGATTCCAGACTCTGGCTCTCAGGCCAATCCTCTGGGTTTTTAAAGGGTGGGATGAGAAGAGGTCCTGGAGGTTCTTCCAGCGTGAGCAGGTGCTTCCAGAACGGGGTAAAGACCTTGAAGGGCTCGCCCTGCTTGTTCCGGACCTCCGTGGGTTCGAAGAGGAGTTCTCCGCTGAAAGACTTCACTTCGAGTCCGTGGCGGTCGAGCTTGTCCTTAATTCTTATGTCTCTGGGGATGGTGAGCGGATTGTAGAGGCGATTCCAGAACACGGCGGTGGCGCCCGTTTCGTCGATCAGGCGTTCCAGTTCCTGCTCCGCATCTCCACGACAGATGATGAGACGTGAGTGGTGCTTATGCAGCTCTTTTTGCAAGACTTGCAAAGAATGATGCATCCACCAGCGGGAAGCACCGCCATGAGCCCATTCCCCCTCTTCGTCTTCCGGGGTCCATATAAAAACCGGGATCATGGGCCGCTTGACTTCACAGGCGGCGGCCAAGGCCTCATTGTCATGCAGCCGGAAATCCCGGCGAAACCACACAAGGGCGGGGGGATGATTCATTCAATTCACTTTCAAACGGGATAGAGGCAGAAGGATCATGTGCGCCCGAGGAGAGCCTTTCTCAGCTCACTGCTGACAGGATCTTCGGAAACCCAGATGCCAAAGAAGGCGCGGGCGAAATCGCCTCCTTTAACAGCTCCTCTCTTCTCGCCATTGAAGAAAAACGCTGTCCCTTCTCCCGGCGTATAGACAACGGTGTATTGGTCGCCCTTTCGAACGGTCTCATAGAAACCGTAGGCTTTTTCCAGTCGCTCTCGCAAAACATTGTAGTCGTTTTCCGGGTTTTCCTGCACGTATTTCCGGGTCGTCTCGATAATGTCTTTCCGGTCGATCTTGCGGTGATAACTCAGCACCAGCTTTTTGGGAACCGAGGCGTCCAGGACGTCGTCGGTGCCCTGTTTTCTTTGTCCGACATAGAACGCGGCGGTATAGACCTCGAAGCCCCAGTATGTGAGCAGATCCGCCCCCAAGAGAGTAAATCTGCTGCCCGCGAGAGTGGCCGTTGTGGGGAATGATTTGTCTTTCACAAAGACAACATCGGCGCTGCTGCTATCGGCCCCCGCGGTAAAGACGGAAGCAAGGAGTGACGTCATGAGGGAAAGGGAGAAAGAGGCATGTCGAAACGTCTTCATAGCACGTCATCCTTGGTAGATTTCGCCGGGAAGGTTTTTGTTGTTAGGGCGAGTCAGAACGAGATGCAGGTCGTTCAGAATCCGCGTGGCGAAACCGGCCTCGCAGTAACAAAGATAATAATTCCACATGCGCTGAAAGCGGCTGTCGTATCCGAGGCTTTCCGCTTCAGAGAGCTTTTGCTGGAAACGCTCCCGCCAGTCGCGCAGAGTACGGGCATAGTGGATTCCGATATTCTCGAGACTTTCCACCATCAACTGCGAATCCCGTGTCATCGCCCGGGAAAGGGCTTCCAGAGATGGGACGACAGCGCCGGGAAAAACATGCTTCTGAATCCAATCGGTGGAGCGGCGATAATCGGCGTAACGCTGATCGGGAATTGTGATAACCTGGATCACCGCCAGGCCATTCGGTTTCAGCAGGCGATCGATCGTGCGGAAAAAAGTGCCATAGTACTCATGCCCGACAGCTTCAAGCATTTCGATTGAGACGATCTTATCAAAACGGCCTTCCAGCTTCCGGTAGTCGCAAAGAAGAGGAGTGATTCGGTCTTCCAAATCCGCCTCCCGGACGCGCTCCTGCACGACTTTAAACTGCTCTTTTGAGATTGTTGTGGTTGTCACCCGGCAGCCCGTTGCCCTCACGGCTTCAATCGCAAAGCTCCCCCACCCGGAACCGATCTCCAGAACGTGGTCATCCGGGCCGATGCGAGCTTTCTCAATAAGCTTGTCCAGCTTATTTCGCTGTGCCTGCTCGAGGGTGCCTTGGCGTTCCGTATAGACACCGCAGCTATACATCATTGTTTCATCGAGGAACAGGCGATAGAATTCATTTCCCAAATCATAGTGGTGGGAAATGTTTTTCCGGCTGCCATTCACTGTGTTCCGGCGCAGGGCGTGGCGGAACCTGTTCGCCCAGCGAAAAAGCTTGTAGGTAAGTAAGGAGCGCTCGTCGATCAGTTCCATGTTTTCACAGAAAATAATGAGAACCCGGGTCAGGTCGTCGGCATCCCATTCCCCCTCAACATAGCTCTCCCCGATTCCAATGTCGGCGCTTGTGATCAGGCGCCGGAAAAACCGATAAGAGTGAATGCGGATTTCACTTCGAAGGCCGCTATCCGGATCTCCGAAGGAACGCCGCGTCCCATCCGGGAAGCGCACAGCGAGAGAACCGATGCGAAGCCTTTCCATTAACCTCGTAAAGACGGCCGAGGCCCGCCGCTCGATCCAGGAAGGCCGAACCTGGACCCTGGAAGAGGCTGATGAAGCAATTGCTGATACCTTAACCGACATAAACGAGGATCTCCATACCTGTTAGCAGTTTCTGGGCGGAAATGGGTCAATTCCGTCCAGGAAAATCATTCGACCAAAAGCAGGCCAAGCCCGGCGTTGGACTCTAAAGCGCCACACCGAAATGCCGTGCCGCATCCGCGCCAGCTCGGACAGCGTCCTCGTGAAATCCAAAGCGGAAATAGCTGCCGCAGAAATATGTCCGCTCTTTTCCATTCAGGGTGGGAAGTTCTTTCTGCGTCGCAATGGATTCCGGTGTATAGAGGGGGTGGGAATAGCACAATTCTCGAACGATGTGCTCATCGGGGATCCTCTGTCCTCTGTTGAGCGTCACGCTGTAATCGCGCTGCGTCTTCAGTCCCTGAAGACGGTTCATATAGTACGACATCGAAAGAGGATTACGTTTTGTCGCGGATCGCTCACGTGTGTAATTCCAGGAAGCCCAGGCCCGGCGCGCCGGGGGAAGAACCTGAACGTCGGTATGCAGAACCACAGAGTTCTTTTCGTAACGCCAGGCGCTGAAGAGCCGCCGCTCATCTTCCGTCGGGTTCTCCAGAAGCGGGAGGACCTGGTCCGCATGAACGCCCATGACCACATGGTCGAAAGGCTCTCTCGACCCGTCGTCGTGGATCAGTTCGATGCCCTCGCCGGAGCGGGCGATTTTTTCGATTCGAGCCTGGCAGCGAACCTGGCCTGAAAACTGGCGTTCGAATGCTTCCACATAGGTTTTGCTGCCGTTCACGACCGTTTGCCACCTGGGCCGGTCGCGCATGGAAAGCAAACCGTGATTTTTAAAGAATCTCAGAAAGTTTTTCGCGGGGAAGCGCAGCATTTTACCCGGTGGGGTCGACCAGATGGCTGCGCCCATGGGAATAAGATAGTTCTGGCGAAAATTCCGGCTAAAACCTTTCTCGTCGAGATAATCCCCAAGCGTGATGTGATCGAGGTGTGCCGAATGCAAATCGCGCAACCCCGCCCGGCTGAATCGAACGATCTCCAGCAGCATCGCATAAAACTGCGGATTGAAGAGGTTTTTGCGCTGCGCAAAGAGCCCATTCAAATCCGTTCCAGCGTAGTGAAAGCCGGTTCGCTCGTTGTAGTAGCTGAAGGACATATCGCTCCACCGCCAGGGCACGGCGAGGCTTTTCAGGAAACGATGGAAAACGGGATATGTCTTGTCATTACAGACGATGAAGCCCGTGTCTATACGAGTTCCTTCGTCTGGGCCATGATCGATGGTGACCGTATTTGTATGGCCGCCGAGATAATTCTTTCGTTCGAAGAGCACGACATCATGGCGCTGGCTGATCAACCAGGCGCTCACGATTCCGGCGACTCCGGCGCCGACCACGGCCACGCGCTGGCGTTCGTTCATTTATCGACGCCTTTACTTACCAGGAATTCGTAGATGGGATAAGGCAAAATCCGAAGGAATTTCATGGACCAGGTAAATTGCCAGGGAAAATGGATTTCCTTTTTGCCGCGTTTCATTCCGGCGACAATCCGGCGGGCGGCGTCATCCGGTTCGATGCGGAAAGGCATGGAGAATTCATTTTTGTCTGTCAGTTGGGTCCGGACAAAACCTGGATTGACCAGGGAAACGGCGACATTGTGTTTCTTCAGATCGAAACGCGCACCCTCGAAGAAATTAATCAGCGCCGCTTTCGTTGCGCTGTATGAGGCCGAGTTTGGAAGGCCGCGATAGCCCACAACGCTGGAAACAATGACCAGATAGCCGTCCCTACGATCGATCATTCCGGGCAGGACCGCTTCCACGCAATGCAGAGTGCCAGAGTAATTCACCTTCATGACGTGGTCGTAATGTGCGCTGTCGAATTTCTGCACGTCCATCGGCTCGTAGTCGCCGGCGCAGGTGAAGAGGATATCGACGGGACCGAAGCGCTGGCGGATCTGCTTTTCCACAGCGAGAATTCCTTCGCGATCCGTCACGTCGGCGGGAAAGGATTCCAGCCTGGCGCGGTTGCTTTCGAGTTCCTTCTTGAGAGCATCGAGCTTTTCCTCACGCCGCGCCGTCAAAGCGATACGGCAAGGCGTGCGGGAAAGTTCGCGGACAACGGCTGCGCCGATTCCGCTGCTGGCCCCGGTGATCCAAATGGTTTTGTTCCTGACTGAGGGCATGAACGATCCTGTTACTCGATCTGTAGAGACTCAGGGGCTTGCGCGCCGGGACGCTTCGTCCCGGCGCGCAATATCGGATATGAACGAGACAACTTCCGTTCCAAAAGCGAAAGGTCCGCCCGAAAGCGAACCTTGTCGTCCTTCAACTGCCTTTTGCCAGAACCTCAGTTCTGCGATGGCTTGCCGGCCTTATATGTTTGAGTGAGCCACTCATAGTAAGCCGTTAAGGATTTGAAATCGTGAATGCCTTCCACTTGGGTGGGCGCGCCGGCCCCTCCACAAACGACTTCCACGTTTTTGGGCAGTTTTTCCCGAATTGTTGAAAGGTTGGCGGTGGAAAAGCGCGAAGGCACGGATGTGGAAACACTGATTCCGACAACAGAGGCATTGGCTCGATGGGCCACTTCCACGATTTCTTCCGCGGGCACTTCCGGTCCGAGAAAGAGCACCCGTTGTTCGGCGATCGCGGTGACCGTGGCAGCCATTTGGAGTCCAATCGTGTGCAAGTCCCGTGGCAGTGTTGCGAGAACAACAGTTGAGCCGGAGGTCAACTCATTGACCAGGCGCCACTTAGAGGAGAGAAAATCGATGATACGCTGGCTGGCAAAGTGCTCCTGGGCAATCGACAGGGTGCCTGTCTGCCATCCATCGCCGAGGGCCTTCATGAAAGGCATAAGGCGATCGACAAGAAAGGTCAGAGCGCCGAGGTTAGCCCAGCCCCTCTGAAACTCTGTCGTGAGATATGTTTCGTCGAAATTCCGGGTTGCTTCGATCCAGCGTTCCACTTTGTCGAGGATTTCCGCATTGGTCTCGAGGCGCCGGCGTTTGCCATTTCCCCGGGACGATTTTTTCGCCCCGCGCTCGAGCATCTCGTCAATTTCTTCGATCGAAGCTCCCACGACTTCGCCCGCGCGGAATCCAGCGGCGAGGGCTCGGGCGACGGCACGAAGGCGTTGCACTTCGCTGAAAGGATACCGCCTGTGTCCCGAAGAACGGCGATAAGATTGGGGCGAGCCATAGCGCCGCTCCCACATCCGAAGGCTGTGGATGCTGATTCCCGTCGCCCGGGAAAGGGCGCCAATGCTTAATCCATCTTTTTCGACCTCAGTTGCTTTAGGTTGCATCAATCTTCAAGCTTTCTCGTCTCCAACGGGCAGACACGTCTTTATTGGAGCCGCTTGTCTCCGAACAGGCAACGACCGGGAACTCTGACAGGAGCGGAATCTGGCCACAGGAGTTTCTCTGCTCGGCACCACAGATTGCTTCACCCGCTCTAATAAATGGCTTAGGCCGATCCGGCCAGGACGTCAAAAGGAATATTTACACAAAGGAGGACATCGGGCTTCACCCGGTGGCTCAGGCGGACTCGAAGAGTTCGGGGATTTCCTTCCCGCTCCTCTTTAAGGCCTTCAGGGATCCCATATAAACGAAGGCCTCCACCACCATCCACAATTCCAGCACAAAAATCACGGCTCCAATGCTGAGGAGCAGGAAGTTACGAGGTTCCGCCTGAAGGAAGCCCCCCATCAGGTCCAGCAACCCCCACCCGGTTACAAAGAGCATGAAGACCATGGGAAGCGCGGTAATCCAGATTGGCTTTTCTTTTCTGTAGAGCCAAACGGTGGCGACAAGAAGAGCGAGTCCGGCGAGGAGTTGGTTTGTGGCGCCGAACAGCGGCCAGAGAATCATTCCGCCTTTTCCTCCCGTGCGCAATCCTTGCGCAATTCCATCGGGGCTCGTAAAAACATCGAAGACCGCCAGGATAAACCCACTGATCACAGCAATTGCCGTCGCAACGAAGATGTTCTTTAGTTGGGGGACACGGATCGTATTGCCGAGTTCGCTGATCACATAGCGCTGGAGCCGCGTGGAACTGTCGAGGGTTGTCGCCGCGAAACTGGCGACGAACACGCCGATGATTCCCATGGCAAACTCTTCCGGGATGCCGAGGCTGCTGATTAAATTGCCCCCGCCGGCGATCACCGCGGTCAGAACGTTGCCGAGCCCGCTGGCTGATCCCCAGTTCGCATACTTCGCGTTCCAGGCCTCCGCGCCAGTCAGGAGTCCGTTCTCCGTTCCGAAACCCATTCCGAGACCGGCAGTGCAGGCAAGGATGACAATGACCGCGAGCATGCCTTCGAGCAACATGGCTCCGTAACCCACATATTGGGCGTCGCCCTCGCTCTTGAGCTGCTTGGAGCTGACACCACTGCTGACAAGGCAATGGAAGCCACTGCATGCTCCGCAGGCAATCGTGATGAAAAGGAAGGGAAACAACAGCGGCGCCCCCTCGACCTTCATCCTCACCGTGGGAGCCGCGGAGGTCATCTCGGGACGGGCCCAGAGAATGCCCAGGGCGAGAAGGCCCATGGCCAGAAGAAGCTGGTGGGAATTGATATAATCTCTTGGCTGAAGGAGGACATGAACCGGCAACGTGCTGGCAATAAAGCAATAGGTCAGCAGAAGCACGGTCCAAAAGACAACCGGCGAGATCCATCCGGGAAGCATGTCGGGAGAGATCTGGAGAAACTCGAAGTGGCTGGTCAGCCAGATCGAGGCATAGAGCAAGGCGACCGAAACGATGGAGCCGATGAAGGCGTTTCCACTTCGCTTGTACACCCACCAGCCCAGGGCGACGCTGATAGGAATTTGAAACCAGACGGGGAGAACGGACTGGGGAAACATCTGGAAAACCACGGCGATCACGAGCCCGAAGATCGCAATGACGATCCAAAGGGCAAACATGATAATGATCAGGAAAAGCAGGCGCACACGGCGGTTAATGATGTCGCCGCAATAATCGCCAATGGTGCGCCCCTGGTTCCTGAGGCTCATGACGAGGGCGGCAAAGTCGTGAACGGCCCCGATGAAAATGCTGCCCACCAGGACCCAGATCAGAGCGGGAAGCCAGCCCCAGACAATGGCAATGGCGGGGCCAACGATCGGCCCTGTTCCCGCAATGCTGGTGAAATGGTGGCCGAAAACCATCGACCGATGGCTCGGAACGTAGTCTTTTCCATCTTCGTGAACGGAGGCTGGCGTCTTGCGCCCGGGATCCAGATTGAAGATCTTTCTGGAAAGCCACCGCCCATAGGTTCGATAGGCGACGATGTAGAGAATTGCTGATCCAACCGCGATAAACAGAGTATCCATAGTCAATCCGTTGAGTGAAGAGGCTGAAAGCTTTCTGTTTCAGCAGGAGGCGCTTCAGCAGATCGAAGTGTTCCTGCGAATCGATTGGACTGTCAAGTCTCCGGCCAATGGGGAGCCGTCGGAGAGTGACGCGAAGTAAATTTTCACGCCCCTGGAGGGCATTCTCCGTTGACGGCGCACGCGCCGGTGAGTCTTGTTCCTCCGGTTGTTCGTTCGCCGAAAACAGCCAGATTTTCAAGTAGAAACAGGTTTCGAAGTCTTAAGCCCCGAGAAGGTTCGCAACGCACTATGATCCAGAAACTCCGAAACCCCTATGTGATGAAATGGGGTCTTTACATTATCATCGGCCTCACGATTCCCGCTTTCGTTCTGTTCTACGGCTTCGGGACTCAGCAGCCAGCCGGCCCGCAGATTCAAGGCACCCTTGTGACTCTGAAGACGGACGAAGGCGAAATCGAATTGAGTGCCCGCGATCTCGAGCGCATGCAGCGTGAAGCCGCGGAGTATTATCTGCAGCTCGCAGCGATTGCCTCAGGCCAGCAGCCCCAGCGCGGATGGTATGGCATGATTCAGTCGGCATTGGAGCCGCGAGAGGTCGCCAATTTCGCGGTTGGACAAATCGCCATTGAGCAGCGCCTCACCCGCCAGGGCATCCGGATCACCGACGACCAGGTCTCCATGAGCCTGACGGAGCAGGGTTTCACCCAGGAGTCATTGCAACAGTTTCTGCAAAGCCGCGGCATGTCGGAATATGAGCTGGCGGCACGCATCCGCCAGGAGGTCAAAAGCAGCCTCGCGGAATCAACCGTCGAGCGCGTGGCCCGCACCTCACTGCTCGAACTCTGGGATAACTACGTTTTCCAGAACGAGGAGCTTTCCGCCGAGATGGCGCGCATCTCCGTTCCCTTCAACTCGAATGAAGAGGTGACAGAAGAGGAAATTGCGGCCCGCTACGAATCCCTGGTGGAAGACCAAGACAGCCTGGTTATCGACCCGGCCAAAAAGGTTTACCGTTATGTGAAGATCCCCGCCCCCCCGCCGGTCGCTCCCTACCAGCCGACCGAGGAAGAACTGCGCGAAGCCTACGACCAGGCATTGCCTGAGGACGAGGAACTTTACCGCGAAGGTGGCAAGCGGGTGCGCCAGGTGCTGATCCGCGCGCCGCAAGGCCTGAGCGAAGAGCAGCGGGAAGCCGCTCGCGAAAAAGCGGAAGTGGCGCGCCAGCGAATTGTCGAAGGAGGCGAGGATTTCGCCGATGTCGCTAATGACATGAGCGAAGATCCCCGCAATCGGACCGGGCAGCAAGGCGAAGAAGACCCCGAGCTTCGCGGCGGCGTGATCCCCGAGCTCTTTCAGGGAGATCAGGAAGAGATCGATAGCTATGGGGTCGATATGGTCGACTTCATTAACGAACTGGAAATCGGCACTGTATCGCCCGTGCTGGAAACCCCGGAAGGCTTTGCGGTGGCCGAAACGATGCAGGAAGTGGAAGACCGCATGATGACCTTTGTGGAGGCCAAGCCGGTTCTTCGCCAGCGTCTTCGCGACCAGGCTCGCCAGGAGCAGGAGCAGCAGCGCCAGGCACAAATCGAAGAGAACCTGGAACTGATGCGGGAAGCCGTCGCGACCCAGACCACCCTGGAGGGGATCGCCGAATTCACCGGGACAGACGTGCAAGTCACATCGCCCACCGCCACAACCCAGACTTTCATTCGTGGAGTCGGCAATCTGGGCAGCGAAGAGGAAACGCTGGCGGGGCTTAGCGAGGGCCGAATCAGCCCCATGCTCCAGACCGATGCCAGCGATATGGTTGTTCTTCAGGTGGCCGAGGAAATCCAGGAAGATCTTTTCACGCTGGATGAAATCCGTTCCCGGATCGAGAACCAACTCACGCGGGAAAAAGCCGTGGCCAAGGCAAAAGAAAAGGGCGAGAAAATCAAAGCCCGTGTTCAGGAAGGGGATTCCCTGACGACCGCCGTGCTCGCGGTGGACCCGGATCTCTCGGTGACGTCGCTCGATCCCTTCCCTCGTGGCGGTGGTCAAATGCCCCAGGAGCTGCGCATGGTTCAAAATGCGAACATCGAGCTGGCTCGCGCCGGCGAGGGTGATGTGCTGATCCTGGAAGCAGGCCAGGGAGGCATGATTTTCGAAGTGGACGTTGTTCACGTGACAGATGTTGAGCGCCCGACCATGCAGCAGTTCATGGAGGAGATCCGGAATTACGAGTCGGCGCTGCTGGGGGCCAAACGGCTCGCCTACCTGGAAGAATACCGCCGCCAGGCACAGAACATCCTTGAGGCCGAATTCAGCGATGTTTTCAACCAGTCTCAGGAACAAAACCGCCGGCGGGAATAGCGGCCTGAGGGCGAAGAATGACGTTTGGCAAGCCCCGGGATTCGATTCCCGGGGCTTTTTCTCTGGAAGAGAGGGCCCCGAAGAATTGCGAAGCTTTTATTCCAAAAAACCCTTTACCGGGCCAATAAATCGTTTGTTTCGAGGGAACAAAGGACCACCTGCGTGACGGGAGGAGAGGTTCCTTGGAAAAACCTGTGGAAAGGGCACCGAAGTATCAGCAAAACAGTGGGTTACGATCAAAGGGGAGTTCGCTCCCGCTGTCGGATTCAAGCAACTGATAAGATTATTGGGGTCACCGGCCAGGAGGCAGTTTCCATTGTCTTCACCGGACGAGGAATTGAGCACTATGGCGAAGTCGAAGAAGGACGAACGAGAAAAGAAGGAATCCGCCGAGAAAAGCGCGAAGAAGCCTGCTTCAACGGGGAAGGCTTCCGCCCAGTCTTCCAAGAAGAACAAGGCCGCGAAATCGGCTCAGAGCCCGGCCAGGAAAACGACCACCACGAAGACGTCCGCCAAAAAACCAACGGCAAAGAAAGCCGCGCCCAAGAAAAAGGCGGCCACCAGGCCCGCGGCTCGAAAGACAGAGGCTCAGAGCGCTTCGAAAGCATCATCGTCGAAAAAGCCTGAGAAGGCCGCATCTCCACCTGCCGCAAAGGCTGCGGTGGAAACTCCGAAGCCCGGAGCGGATCTCCTTCGCGAGCCTGCTCCCGCATCGATCTTTCCAGCCGGCGATGATTCGCGTGAGCTTCCGCTGGAATACGGTGACACCAAGGTCGTGTTGCTGATCCGCGACCCGGAATGGGTCTTTGTCTACTGGGAAATCAGCGTTCAGCGCCGCCGGGAACTCGGCATCGCGAGAAATCGCCACAACAAGACGCTGATCCTGCGGGTGTCTGAAATCTCGCCGCGTGGCGAGACAAGAGCGCCTTACGATGTGCCCGTGAATGACTATACCTCCTCCTGGTATTTGCGGGTGAAAGAGCCCTCTTCCAGCATTCAAGTGACGCTGGGCCTGTACGATTCGCAGGGAAGATTCCAGGAAATCGCGACTTCCAACCAGGTGAAGGTGCCCCGTCTCGGTATTTCCGAGGAAGAAGATGTGGAGTTCGCGGAGATCGATGACGAGATATACGAGCAAATTGTCCAACTTTCCGGCGGTGTGCGGATCAGCGAACGACTGGGAAGCGATACGTTTCTGCGCGAGTTGCACCAGCGTATCTACGACACCTTCCATGAAGGCCCCCTCTCGAGCGCCGGTCTGTCCAGTGGGGAATTCTTTGGCCTTTCGAGCGGCTTGCTCGGCGGCGCCAGCGCCATGTTCAGCGGCGAGTGGGCTCCCTCGTCCATGTCTATGCAAAGCGCGCTTTTCTCCCCCGGTTTCGAAGAGCAGCTTCAGAAATCGGAGAATGGACAAAAAGGCAACCGCGGCTTCTGGCTGGAAGTCGGCGTCGATGTGATTGTTTACGGCGCGACGGACCCGGACGCCAAAGTGAAATTCATGGGCCGCGAGATCGCGCTGAATCCCGATGGCACATTCCGCGTCCGAATGGTGCTCCCCGACAGTGAGATCGAATTCCCAGTGGAAGCGGAAAGCCCCGACGGCGAAGAACTCCGCAAAGTGAAACCGGTGGTGACCCGCGTGACCGCGGGAAATCCCCACGAGCCCGCCTGATTCCCAGTGCTCCGTGTATCTGAAACAACCCGCCTGGGGCCTTGCCTCAGGCGGGTTGTCAGTGCCGGAATTCCCTTGCCAGACTGCGCCGTTTTGCCTTTGATAAAGACGGTTCGGAGACGAGGAAAGTCACAGGTTTTTGATGAGCTTTCCTGCGACGTGCGTCAGGGAAAATTGTCCTGGAGCCGATGTTCATAATAAGGGAGTCCTAAATCTTTCGGCGGAGGCAGTAGCCGGATCATACCGGCAAAGCCGAAGGCCGGGATGCGGACACCCACCTAGGCGACCCTGGGTTTCAAGAGACAATCATCCCGACGGCGAAGCGGGAGAAAAACGGGAGCCTGGCGAAGCGATTCGCCAGGCTCTTTGGCGTTATGTGCCAGTGGGAAGATGGATATGAAATGTCGTGCCTTCGCCGGGTTCCGTTTCGAAATCGATTTTTCCACGATGCTCCTCGACGATCCGCTTCACCACGGCGAGACCCAGCCCGGTGCCCTTCTTCTCTTTCGTCGTGAAGAAAGGCTCGAAAAGCTGGTCATGCAATTCATCGGGAATTCCCATGCCATTATCCATGACGGAGAAGGCGACATGGCCGTCGGGCGCCATGTGGGTCCGGATCTTGACGAAGGGCTTGCGGCCACGGCCCCCCTCGGTCGCTTCGATTGCGTTGCCGATGAGGTTGAGGGCGGCGTCGAAGAGGCGGCTTGAATTCATGGGAACAGGAGGAAGGTCCTTGCAAAGTTCCATTTCAATTTCGATGTCCGAGACTTGGGCCAGATGCATGGACTCCTCAACCGCCTCCTGAATAATCCGATTGAGATCCTCGTCTTCGAAGAAAGCCTCTTTTTCCCGGCCAAGGGCGAGCATATTCTTGACGAGTTGGTTGATCCTCTTCGTCGACCGGCGGACGATCGGCCAGACTTGCTGGATGGTTTCCTGGTCCGCGCGTTCGAGGGCGCTTTCCAACACGGAGATCGATCCTGAGAGCGAGGTCTGCACGTTTTTGATATAGTGGGCGAGGCTTGAGGCGGTCATGCCAAGCGCCGCGAGGCGTTCGTTGCGCCGAAGATCGGTCACGTCCTGTGCGTAGATCGCGACCCGAGTGACCTCGCCGGAAGGAGAAACGATCGGGCAGACGTGATGCTCGAAAATCCGGCTGTCCATCTGATCGACAAAGTGCCGGGGAGCCTTGCTGCGAATTGCCGCCTGCAATTCCCGGTGCCGCTCTAATCCAATCTCTGGAGGAAGGAACTTTCGGATATCTTCGCCCAGGATCTGCGGAAGAGGCGTGCCGAATGCTTCCGCCAGGTGATCATTGGCAGCCAGAACTCTGCCTTCGGGGCTGAGGAGAAATGAGATCGCCGGCGACGTGTTGAGCAATTCGCGGTTGGTTTTTTCGCTTTCACGGAGAGCGTAGTTGGATTCGAGGCGCTCGAAAGCCGCGCCGATGACCGCGGCGGCGGTTTTCAGAGCCTCAAGTTCCGCCGTGGAAAAGCGCCGTTCCGTATAGCAGTCATGGAGGACGAGGCACCCCCACCAGCGAATTCCGACAAAGATGGGCATAGCCACAATCGAGACGACGTGGTTTTCGCGCAGCCAATTTGCTCCATGGCCTTCGAAATTGCTGACAACCCCGTGCACGGCCTCTCCTTTTGAAAAACGGTCAACCCATGAAGCGAAGCCTTCTCCGACGAGAGAGACTCCACAGGGATTGAGCCTGTCCGTTGGCGAGACGTTCATCCCGCGGATATACTCATCCCGGATCGTGGCGATGAGGTCGCCATCCTCGTCCCTTTTGTTTTCGACAATAATGACCCGATTGGCCAGGGTGGCTTCACCGAGTTTCTCGAGAAAGACGTGCAGGTCATCATCCCAGTCACTGAGCCGGAGGAAATGCTCTGCTGCATAGCTGACCGCTGCGAGGATTCTCTCGCGGTTGTGCAGCGCCTCGGCCGTCTTCTTCCGGTCTGTCATGTCTTCTTCGACGGCGACAAAATGGCTGGGCTTTCCGTCGCGGTCCAGGATTGGCGATATGCTGGCCGCAACCCAGTAATGCTCGCCATTTTTCTTTCTGTTGCAGAATTCCCCGAACCAGTTTTTTCCCGCGTCAAGCTGGTCCCAGAGTTCATCGAAAGTATCGGGATGCGTTTGGATGGTTTTGAAGATGCGTGGATTCTTTCCCCAGATTTCGTCTAGCGTATATCCGCTCACCTCCAGGAGTTTTCGGTTCGCGTATTCGATCTGTCCCCGTGTGTTTGTGATCAGAACCATCGTGGCACTTTGCTCAACAGCTTGCGACAGTTTGAGCAATTGGTCGCGCTGAAGAAACCGGGCAAAGGGTTCGGCGAAATCCCGAGCGAATTCGCTCAACCTTTCCAGATCATCCTGGTTGTAGTAACCGGGCGTATAACTCTGGACTGAGATATAGCCGACAAGATGCTTGTGAAGCCTGATGGGAGAATAAAGAATAGAGCACGCCAGGCGGTTCGTCTCGCCGAATGAGGACCAGGGAGAGCGCTCGGGCAATTGCTCACGATTTTCAAGCGCAGGTTCTGGCGAGATTTTCCGACGAATGATTTCGTCGAGAATACATTCAGCGGGCCCATCCGAACCAACGGGCGTATCCTCTCCGTAGAGGGGAACGGCATAGCCTGCGGAAGCCCGGTACTCACAGACGACCAGGGCATCGTGCTTGAACTCTCTGCCGAGGACCTTGGAAACCTTACTCCAGAATTCCGCGCTGGCGAGCCGGTCCCACTCGCCATCACGCAAGGCGGCGCTGTAACCATCATAGAAAACCATTGTTTTACCCCCCGATGTCACAACTTCGGGCAACTCTGATATTATTATACCGGAGACCCTGACACATGATTTGATTTTGTCGAGGGGAATTTTATTGTTTTTGAGGTTTTAATCCTGGGAGGGGTGAAACATCGCCTGCCCGAGGAGCCGTCCATTGGGAAGGGCGTAAAGGTAGAAAAATGAGCTAATGACAATGAAAACAAAGAGGTGGAAAAGGCCGCCGTTGAGGAGAAAAAGGAGGATCCCGGGCATCGCCGCCAGATCGCAAACGAAAAACTGGGCCATCTGGGATTCCTTGGCTTTCGCGAGAAATCGGTTCGGATCATTCCCGTATTCCGAAAGGATAAAACCCTGACGCTTTTTCAGGCGATCGAGGAGATAGTAAAGAAAAACCACGTAGACCCCTCCGATCATCCAGACGGCCATCGTGGCCTCTTGCCCCAGGGGGTAGAAGCCATCCCCCCCTCTTTCGGGCTGGAAGTAGAATTGTGAGATCAGCAAACCGAGGAGCAGATAAATCAAGGGGACGCAGATGACCAATCTCCACCGCTTGTGAAGCTGGTGGAGGATTTCCATGAAGGCCTCTTCTTGAGGCAGGTTTTCGGGAATCGGCTTTGCCAAAGTGTGAATATTCTCCGAGAGTCGCTGGGGCATTGAACATGGCCCGCTTATCCCTGTCCAGTCCCGGGGCCTTTCTGCCGCTGTTGTGCTGGACGGGGCCAGTGTTTTGCGCGAGGATTTGTCGCGCAGCAAACAATTCGGGAGAGAGCCCGCCATCGATAAGCGCGAACCAGTATCCCTGACACTTGAAAGCCAGCTTGAGCGCACAGCCCGCCTCGTGGGCCGCCATTATCCCCACTGGGAGATCGGTGAAGCTCCTGGCAAGGGCACAACGCCAATGCAAAAGGCCGTTTCGGCTCTCGAATCACGGGAGAATGAGTTGCCGTTTCTGATTCCCGGCTCGGAGGGCGGTCAACGGCCGTCGATGCTGGAATTCGCGGCGGCTGCGCCGCTGGCGATCATGGCGCGCAAGCAGAGCGGACTTGGGCGCCCCGATCCCGATTTCCCACGGACTCTCTGGCCCATGATGTATTCCATGACCACCGCCTTTCGCCTGCGCATGCTGGGATGGCTTGTGGATGTGTCCTGGCCCGGTGGCCTGTCTCTGGATGCAGGGCAGCTCGGCGAGGCGATTTGCCGGGAATTCGCGGGGTGGATGGTTGTCCAGCTTCGCATCGGACTCTATCCCGCCCCGGCACACCGCCGGCCGCGCAATGCGCCGCCCCTTTCGCTGGCCATGGTTTCTCCCACCGGCAGCGGCGTGGAACCGCTGCAAGCCGTTCCCAGCCTGGTCCAGGCTATTGTTGATGCAACAGAGGCTCCGTGGAAACGGGACTTCCTCCTGAGGTATTATCGCAAGTGGTGCGTCACGCTGAGAGACGGAAGGACGATGCAACGGGCCGATGGGGGCGGATTACTCTATCCCCGGGACGTGGATCCGGAGGGATTACTGCTTTGCGAAGACGAAGGCGGGGCAATCCACCGAATCAGCCCGCCGATTCACGAGGTATCGGAATAATGGAAACGAAAAAGACAAGGCGCCCCAGAGTCGCGCCGAACTCTCCCCGCGAGAGCAAAATCAAGGTTCTGGCGTTTTTCGGATTCATCGCTCTCATGGCCGCGGCCAGTATTCTGACCGGCTACATGATGCGGGGGGATTTGCAGGAAAAGGCGGGGCCGGTGGAAGTGGCCATTTCCAATGAATCGGGGCAAGAGCTTCGCGTTGATCTCTACATGAACGACACGCTGGCTCCCCTGCAGGAACTCGACCCGGGGGAAGGCGGCGTAGTCTATTTCAATCCGGAAAGCGAGGCATCGCTCCTCATCCGGCTTTTCCGAAACGGCACGCTGGTCAGCTCTCTCGAAGAAGGAACTTTTCTGCCGAATACGCCGTCGCGGGTGCGGATCCGTATCGAATCGCCGGATCAGGTGCGAATCAGTTATCCCGAAGCGGAAAGGAAGGCGATCGGAGGAAATGAATGATTTCTAAAACGCAACAGGCAGGGGTGACAGTGCTTGCGATCCTTCTGGCCTTCATCGCCTCGGGCGCGCCTTCTCAGACAAAGTATTTTGCGGGAGGAACGGTTCCTTTCCCGGAAGACCAGAAGGCCCTCCTGGATCAGCACGCGGAGATTCTCAGCCTGGGAATCAACGCGGACTGGGTGAAGGCGAGCCGCATTGATCCCCGCCCGTATATTCAGGCGATACACCAGACGGCTCTTGCGGTGGAAGAAGGACGCATTCCCGGAGCGGTGCTGCTGGCCGACCGCTACATACATAACACCATGCCCATAGCTATCGGTTCGAAAATGACCGATCCCCAGCATCACCCCCTGGCCTATGATTCCCGCTATTTTGTGGAAGATTTGACGGGGCCGCTTGTCACGGTGCCGTTGGTCCTTTCGGCGGTCTCCGCCGGGAAACTCTCTCTCGGCGACATGGTGTCGGAACACATCGGGGAGCTGAAAAACTCCCCCATCGGCGGGGTCAGCTTGGAGCAGCTTCTCCGGCACTCGTCCGGGTTGCCGGAAGAGATGCCCCTTGGCGCCCGCATTGAAACTCGCGAAGAGTTTTTCGACCGGCTTCGTGCCATCAAGCCGACCGCGAAACCGGGTAGAAAAGTCCAGAAGAGCTCCTTGAATTTCCTGCTGCTCGGTCTTGTTTTGGAACGCGTTGAAGGCGTTTCGTTCAGCGAGCGCGCCGCTAGGATGCTCGAGATGAATTTTGGCAGCGGGCTCTCCAGCCTGAAGCTTGATGCAGACAAGCGGCACCTGGTCGCACCGGGAGAATATAACAGCTGGCTGGGACGGATGGCCTGGGGCGAACCCGCCGAGCCGTTTGGGCTTTACCTGGCACCCGACGCGGGGCACACCGGGCTGACCGTGAATGCGGATGAGATCAAATTTCAGTGTAAGAATCTGATGACGGCGGCATCGTTGCCGGTGGCGCTCCCCGATTTCCCGACAACGGAGGTGATGTCCCTGGCTCTTTCCGGCGATCCGGAGCTTGAGGGAGGCAAGAAGATGGGCCTCGGATTCGAAATCGGGCGATTCGGGCCCAAGTCGTTCGGATGGGACAGTCCCCATGGATCGAGTTTTTGGGTGCTTCCCGATCGATACGCGTATATCGTTTATTTGAGTAATCCATGGCATCCCAAGCGGCCAGCGGAAACCCGGGCCGATCCGCGGGACAAAGTGCTCCCGCTTCTCGCGGAGTCGCTCCTGCCAGTCAGCAGCCCTGTTGACATCGAAGAGATAAATCCCGACCCTCCACTGTCGCGGGAGAGAGCCCCTGCCGAGAACATCGAGCCATGATCGAAATCCGGAATCTTTACAAAAGTTTCGGGCCGAAAGAGGTCTTTACCGGGCTGGATCTGGATGTGGAACCGGGCCAGACCCATGTCGTCGTCGGCCGCTCCGGCGAAGGCAAAAGCGTCCTGCTCAAGCATATTTGCGGCTTGATGTGCCAGGACTCGGGCACCGTATCCGTCAAGGGGATGGAGCTTTGGAAAGACAAGAGGGCCATGGCGTACGTGCGCAATCGCGTTTCCATGGTTTTTCAGATGGCAGCTCTCTTCGATTCGCTGACGGTATACGAGAATGTTGCCTTCTATCACTTGGAGAACGGCGGTAAGACCCGTGGCGAAATGGACCGAATTGTGGCGGAATTGCTGGAGCTTGTGGATCTGCCCTCCACGGAGCAACTTTATCCGGGCGAACTGTCCGGCGGAATGCGAAAAAGGGTGGGCCTCGCGCGCGCCCTGGCTTCGGATCCGGAAATTATTCTCTATGACGAGCCCACGACAGGGCTCGACCCGGTGACGAGCGAAGTGATTAATGGCCTGATGCTGCGCGCCCAGGAGCGCCAGAAAATGACCTCGATGGTGATTACCCACGATATGAGATCGGCTTATACCGTGGGCGACCGGATCAGCATGTTGTATGAGGGAAAAATTATTTTTTCCGGTTCGCCGGAAGTGGTGCGGGAGACAGAGAACCCGATCGTCCGCCAGTTCGTCGATGGAATGGCCAAGGGGCCCATTACCCAGAATGAGGATGAAGAAGTCAAGACGCGCGCTTCGATGGTGATCGACCGTTCAAAGCTCCATTTGGACTGAAACGTAGAGGACCGAATGACTCAATCGCGTAAGAATGAAATCGTCGTCGGTGGATTCGTGCTCATCGCCGTAGCCGTTATGTTCGCGATGACCTTTATCATCCGAGGCAGCACCGGTATGAGCCCGTATATTATCCGGACGGAATTCAAAAATGTCTCCGGACTGGAACTTGGATCGCCCGTTCTCGTGCAGGGATTCCGGACCGGGCGCGTCACCGACATGGAGGCGGGGGTTGGCGAAGATGGAGTGCCCACGGTGATCGTCGAGGCAAAGGTCTCCCGCTCGATCCCGATATACAAGAACGGAAAGGTGCAACTGGTCCAGCAAGGCTTCATTGGCGACAAACGGCTGGAAATCATTCCGGGGACACCCGATGCCGGTGAGATCGAAAGGAGCGATATGCTGGCCTCGGTGCCTCCCACAGACTTCCTCGCGGTTTTCGCCGAGGCGGGGCAGATCATAGAAGACTTGCAGGTGACCGTGGCAAACCTGCGGGAGTTCACGTCCAACCGGGAACGCCTCGACCGCATCGACCAGACCATCGCCAACCTGGAATCCTCCTCGCAGCGAGTGAATGCCATGCTGGAAGAGAATCGCACCGCGGTGTCGGACACGGTGGACAACGTGCGTTCCGCTTCGGAGCAGACCTTGGAGGTGGCCGAGAAGATGGACCTGCTTCTGGAAAAAGTGGATGGCCGCGTGGACACTGTTGGCGGATCGGTGGAACAAGCGATCGCCCAGCTTCGCGATGACACGCGCCAGCTTTCGCAAAAGTTGGATCGCGTTCTCTCCCGGGCGGAGGAAGTCGGCACAAACGCCAACGACTTACTGGTTTCTGCCCGCTCCGAAGTGGAATCCGTTTCTCAAAACCTCCAAAGCGTGAGCGACAACCTGAACGAGGTCCTGGATCGTATTAATTCCGGCGAAGGGACCGTGGGACGCCTGATCACCGACCCGAGCGCCTATGAATCCCTCCAGGAATCCATCGAATCACTGCGCAGCGTTTTGAAGCAAGATCGAGAAGAATTCTACGACCGGCGGGTGCCCTATCGCCCGTCTATCCCAGATGAGGCAAAGGGATCATCCGGTGGCAAATAGCCCGGCGGCGGAAGAGAGTTCGAAGCATCCCCGCCAGTCCTTCTGGCAATCCCGCGCCGAGCTTCTCTGGCTCGGCGTTGCCGTGTTTTTACTCCACTTTCTTGTCACCGGCGGGCACCTCCTTTCCCCCGACGAGGAACTGCTCTATCGCATGAGCGAATCCCTGGCCTTCCGTGGAACGACTGAGGTCGTGCCCCTGGAAGCCGACATCGCGACGGGGGAGCTGCCCCCCGGGTTCCCAGCGGGGAGGACCTTTGCAACGCAGCCAGGAGACGAGCCCGGCGAGTTCCATGCACAATACCTTCCTCTTCAACCCTTGCTGGCCGTTCCCATTGTCTGGGCGGGCAAGGCGCTGGAGGGCATTTTCGCGGAGCCTTTTGCCTCGGCGATTCCTCCCGGCATGACGGTGAACTATCTGAAGCCCCTCGGCGCCCCCGCCTTCCAGCAAGCTCTCTTTCGCCGCGGGCTGGTGGCGATGCTGTTCAATCCCCTGGTTGCCGCTCTCAGCGCTATCGCTCTCGCCCGCCTGGCGACGCTGCTGACGGGTTTGCGCCGGGCGGGTCTGGGCGCGGCAGCTCTCTGGGCGCTCGCGACGATGGCCTGGCCGCATTCACGCACATTTTTCACGGAACCGCTGGCGGGACTTTTCGCCTTGCTGGCCATCGACCAGATGCTGCGCTGGTTCCTGAAACCTCAAAGCGAAGGGATGCGCCACGCCGTCTGGATGGGCGTCTTTCTCGCCCTTGGAAACTGGACGCGCGTCGATAGCCCTCTCTTCACGGCAGGATTCGTGGGTGTCATGGCCGTCCTGGCCGTTTGGCGCTTTCTGCGAGAGGAGAGCTTCGGCCGGGTCGACCGGCGGCTCCCGTTCCTGGATGTGCTTGTGGCGGGGGGCATCGCTTTCGGCGCATGGCTGCTTCTCCAGGGGTTCAATTCGCTGCGCTATGGAGGTGTCGACCTGACATCGGGCTATGGCGACCAAGCGGAAGCGGTGAAGTTCACGACGCCCCTGCTGGTGGGGTTGCACGGGCTCCTCTTCTCCCCCGGCAAGGGTCTGCTCTGGTTTTCGCCGGGCATCGTGCTGGGCATCTGGGGGTGGTTTCGGGTGCCAAAAGGGCTGAAATGGCTGCCCACGGCGGTGCTCCTGGGCTATGTGCCGTTCTTTCTGGCCATGGCGATGTGGCAGAATTGGGATGGGGGCTGGTGCTGGGGACCGAGACACATCGTTCAGATTCAATTGCCGATCATGCTGGGGGCCGCGTTCCTTTTCACAGGGCCTCCTTCCCAATGGCGTCGCCTGGCGGTTCTTGTGGTTTTGATCGCCGGCGCAGGGGTGCAGTTGTATGGCTCGAGCCAGAGCCCGCTCGATTATTACCATGAGTATTTCCGGACTTTTGACGACCTGGAGTACCACCGCGTGAACCTGACCCCGATGCAGCAGCAGGCAATTTCGAGAGAGTACACACTGAGAGTGGTCAGGCCGGATGGATCCGCGGGGCAGGCTGTTTCGCCCACGCGCTTTCCCGCACCGATGATTGACTCCATTTATTTGCCACAGCATACCCAATGGAGCACGTATGCCCAGATGTGGCGATTCGGCTATTGCGACTGGTATTTTTTGAACGCGATCCGGGGCGTGGAAGAGCCTGATCGCTGGAGCGAAACACCGTGAAGGACCCAACACGGCGGCGAAAGACGCAGCGGCTTCGCTGGGGCGCCGGACTCGCCATTTTCGTGGCGATCAATGTGATCCTGCGCCTGGCTCTCATGGGGATCAACCAGGCTGAATATACAGACGGTATTATTCAGATCACCCAATTCAAAAACCCCGATCTGCTGGGAATCTATCCTCCCCTTTATCCCGCCATGAACTGGCTGCTGTCGCTTCTGACCGGCCCTCTTTGGGCCGGACGCCTGGTGAGCACTCTTTTCAGTGCCTTTGCGGTCATCCCGCTCTATCTCCTCGCACTGAGAAGTTTCGGAATGCGCGCGGCGGTGTTTGCCGCACTCGTCTATACGGTGGCCCCGGTGGCGCTTCGCTGGTCGCCGCGGGTGATGACCGACGCCACGTTCAGTTTCTTTTTCTGGTTCGCCTGCGAACGGCTGATCGCCGCCCAGGGCGCCAAGAACGAAAAGGGGGCCAACTGGGCCCTGGCGGGGGCCAGTATCTTCGGTGTTCTGGCGTCGTTGACGAGATACCAGGGCATGCTCCTCGCGCCTCCCGTTCTTTTTCTCGCTTTCTGGAAGTGGAAAACGAAACGCCATGCCACGTGGAAGGGCTCGCTTTTCCTGCTTCTCTATCTCCTGGTTCCCCTGTGGGACGTCTTCGCGGGCAGCATCCATGGAACCCAGTTCCTTGAGCGCACCGAAGCGCTGGGGGCGTGGATGACCTTTATCCTGACCGCGGAACCGTTCTTTCTTTCCGTCCCTTACTTTCTGACCTACCCGGTTTTCCTGCTCGGATTGCTGGGGATCTACGTGGGCAAGGCCCGCCGGCGCTATGGGATGACGTGGCTGGTCGTCTATGTTTTCCTTGTGCTTCTCGTCGCCCAGTCGCTCTTTGCGAGTTTCCAGGAGCGCTACTTTCTCCCCTTCTATGGTCTCATGTATATCCTGGCGGGGCTGGGCCTTGCAGTGGTGGACGACCGATGCCGCCGCAAGTTCCCGCGCATGCGGCCCTACATGCCGCTCCTTGTCGTTGTCTGGTCGCTTTTTATCTCCACGCTGGTCCTTGTTGGCAGCCGCCAGGCGTTCGGCGATCTGCGGGAAGCCTCGGAATTCGCCGGGCGGACGCTGAGGGAGCAAGGCACCGGAAGGCTCTATGCGAATGAGATCTATCGCCGCGAGCGCCCCGGCCAGCCGCGTATTGCTGCGCTGAAGGCGTCTTTCTTCTCCGGCCAGGATGTGGAGTATCTGGAACAACAGTTTCTGACAGGACAGCGCCGTCTCGATGAGGGCGACATCGTGATGATTTCCTCGAGGAGTGATCCGGGCGGGGAACTGGTTCGAATGCTCTCCCAGACACACAACCTCGAACTTCTGACCCATGAGGATCAAGACGGCAGTGAACGCGAGTTCTTCATCTCGATTCTCACGCCTGTTTTTCCCGATTTGATGGAGAATCGGAGTTTGGAACAGAGCCCCATGGCGTGGCTATACCGCTATCAGCCCCAGACGTTCTATACGCGTGTTTATCGGGTAGCCTCGAATCAGGGCGGGCCATGAAGAGCGGAGGATGGTTCGCCAGGGCCTGGAACGCTGCCGTCCAAAAGGCAGGCGCATGGCCCGGCGTGGCAATTCTTGTCTATACGCTTATTCTTCTTATCATTCCATTCGGCGGGTTTCGCTGGGGCGATGGTTTAGAACTGGCGGCCGTTTCCCAGCACCTCGGCGTGGCCCACCCTCCCGGCTACCCCCTCTTTACCTTTCTCGGCTGGCTCTTTTCCTTTCTTCCCTTTTTAAACGCCTACAGTGAGCTTCTGCTCCTCCAGCGCCTTCTTTCCGTGGCCCTTGTCGTTCCTGTGTTCTTGCTTCTGAGGAGCTATGCGCGCCAGGCATCCCTGTCCCATCCAGATTCCATCGCCTGTCTCTCCGCCTTGGCATTCGGTTTTTCCCACCTCGTGCTTTCCAACGCGCTGATAGTCGAAGTCTATACGCTGAATGCCGTTTTTCTGGCGTGGATTCTTTATCTCTGCCATGGCGCAATGCAGAGGGAAGAAATCAGCGCAACCTGGGCCCTTCCCGTTGCGGGAGCTCTCTTCGGCCTGGCGATCTCACACCACCTGACGGCGCTCTGCCTTGCGCCGCTGGGCGTTTTCGCGCTCTGGACGGATTGGAGGCGCCGCGCCGATCTCTATACGCTGCTGCTGACAATTCCGGCCGCTCTGATTCCTCCCCTGCTCCTCTATGGCACCATGATGCTTCGCATTCCGGGCGATGGGGGATATGGAATTTTCTGGGGAGCGCCAGACAGCATGGCGGGTCTTTGGAATCACCTCCAGGGCGGGGAATACCGCCAGTTCCAGTTTCTCCAGCAGACTCCCGGCCAGGGGTTTGATCCACAGACTTACCTGGAATTTGCCACATTCCGGTTTTTCCAGTTTTTAAGCCAACTGGGGGCGATGTTTTTCGGCTTGGGGCCCTCCGCTCCCCTGGTTGGTTTTGTTATCCTGATCCTCGGCGGCTACGGCTGGAGCCGCCTGTATGCCCACCCGCGCAGGCGGGTTCTCGCCTGGGGAATCCTGGCCGGGGTGGTTCTCCAGATGGCCTTTGTGCTCACCTACAATATTCCGGATATCGAGAGCTATTTCCTGGGCATCGAGGTGCTTTTCTTTCCTGCCCTTGCCGCTGGCTTTCTCCATGCAATGGCCCAACTCTTTGCGTGGTTTGGCTTTACGCCGCGCAAGCGGGGAGTCTCGGTGCGCTCCCTCCTGATCTTTCTGGCTTCAGCGGCATTGCTCCTGAACCTCCACGGCACCGAGTGGCGCCGCGACCGGCTTGCCCTCGCCTGGCAGGAACGGCTCCTTGCGGAAATGCCCGAGGACGCCGCCCTTGTCACTTTCGTCGATGCCGATACTTATACCATGTGGTATACACAGTTTGCCGAGAAACGGCGGAACGATTTGTTTGTCTACGGCGCGAACTTCCTGCGCTTTCCCTGGTATCGGAATACCTTCAATCCGGATGACCCAC
Organism: uncultured Candidatus Sumerlaeota bacterium; assembly: GCA_964346275.1. Classification (GTDB taxonomy): domain Bacteria; phylum Sumerlaeota; class Sumerlaeia; order SLMS01; family SLMS01; genus CAYFUR01. The sequence continues at coordinate 27,301 of CAYFUR010000010.1, read as the reverse complement.
GGCGCGATCTGGTCGGCTTTCAACCGGGGCCTCCCACCGGCCTCCAGTCCTACGTCCGAAGCCTTCGCGCAAATATTTTCGAACCGCTCCTTTCCGCGGACCGCGTGTTCATGACAATCAACGACCCAGCGCTCCTCCAGGCCCTTTCCCAGGATTACCAGTTGCTCCCCACCGCGCGATTGCTCACAGACAGGGAACTCGCGTATCTGCGCCGGACAGGCGCGATCAATTACCCCCCTCCGGTGCTTTACGAAGTGATCCAAAGGGAACGCTCTGATCGCGCCGGGCCTGAAGAAAAAAATGAGTAGAATGCCAGAAGAAAAAAGACCGCTCCTCAGTGTGCTGGTCCCCGTCTATAACGAGCGCCGCACGATCGACGTCTTGCTCGATAAAGTGCGCGCTGTGCCCGTGGACAAGGAGATCATCGTGATCGACGGCGCCAGTGAGGATGGCACCGTGGAGATTCTGAAGGAACAAAAGAAGATTTCGGGCACGCGCGTCATTTTTCAAAAAGAGCGGAAAGGTCGCGGCAATGCGCTGAAAGTGGGTATCCGCCAGGCGCAAGGACAGGTCGTGATTTTTCAGGACGCGGACCTGGAGCTTGACCCCAACGATTACCCGGCGCTGCTCGAACCCATTTTAAACGACGAGGCGGATGTGGTGTTTGGCTCGCGTTTTCTGCGCGAGCGGCCCCGGATGACGTTTCTGCAGTACTGGGGGAACAAAGTGATCAATTGGTCGGTAAACGTGCTTTTCCGGCGCGAACTGCGCGGCATGTGGCTGACCGATGTGGAGACGTGCTACCAGGTTTTTCGCCGCGAATGCTTCGAGGGCATGCGTATCGAAAACAACAACTTTGCTTTCACGGTGGAGCTGACGGTGCGGCTCGTGCGGAGGCGTTATCGCGTGAAGGAGATTCCGATTTCCTATTTTCCCCGGGGCCGTTCGGAAGGGAAGAAGATTTACTGGGGCGACGGATTCGCTTCTCTCTGGACACTGATCAAGGTGCGCCTGCTGGGATAAACCATGAATTTTCTCGATGCGCTGATTCTCGGTATTGTGGAGGGGCTGACGGAGTTTCTCCCCGTTTCGTCGACGGGGCATTTGATTCTGACGAACCGGCTCCTGGGCCTGCGCGGCGATGCCGTGGATGCCTATACGATCGTGATCCAGCTCGGCGCGATCCTGGCCGTTGTTGCGCTTTACAAAAGACGTTCAAAAGAGATGCTTCTTGGCGTGCTGGGGCGCCACGCGGCGGGGTTGCAGCTTTTCCTGAAACTCTTTGTGGCTTTTCTGCCCGCCGTGGTTGCGGGGCTCGCCCTGGAAGACTGGATCGACGACAAGCTCTTCTTTCCGATTCCCGTTGCGAGCGCGCTGATTGCCGGCGGTGTGGTCATGATCGCTGTCGAGCGTCTCTACGTTCGAAGAAAAGACCGCCCCCTCAGCAAAGAGCCGCTTCGTACAATCGATGATCTGACCTATACGGACGCGCTGATTATCGGCGTGGCCCAGTGCTTTGCCCTCTGGCCGGGCACATCGCGTTCGATGTCCACGATTCTCGGCGCCCAGCTTCGCGGCTTCTCTGATGTCGCGGCGGCGGAGATCAGCTTTCTGCTCGCATTGCCAACGCTTGGCGGAGCCACTGTTTATAAGATGATTGGGGAACGCGAGGCGCTTCTCGCGATGCCGGGCGGATTGCCCGTCATGCTCTTTGGCAACGTCATCGCCTTCGCCGTGGCCTACCTGGCCATGCGCACCTTCGTCCGCATTGTCAGCCATTACGGCATGACACCGTTCGGTATCTATCGCATCGCCATCGGCGGACTGTTTCTCTGGCTTGCGCTCCAAGGCTTTCTCGACTTCGCCCCGGAGCAGTAGAGCCTTGTTTTCTTCCGCCAATTTGTTTTGATGATGAGGAGGATTACGAGGATGGGTGGGGGTTAGAATGGTTTGACAATACAGCGATTGCTGGGACATTGAAACTGAGAGGGCACCCGCAATGATACGTTCCAAAAGCCGCCGCGGCTCCGCTATTCTCAGCGTGGTGATCGTCCTGCTGATCATCATGGTGCTGACCCAGGGTTACATGGCGCCGGTGGCGCCGGGAGGGAAGAGCTTCAACATCACGGTGACGGACCGGGCGCGGTCGGCGGCGGCGGCCATGAACTTCCGGGGAGCGCAAACCGCCTGGATTTCCCGCACGCAAGGCAGGCGGCTGGAAATCCAGCAATTGCGCCAGGAACTCGACCAGCTCTCGTCAACCTATGGCTCCGGCGGCCGCTTCTTTGTTCTGAACGGACAGGATTTGCGCATCACAACGGATATACAGACGCGGAAGTTCGAGGAAGATTTTCCCCTGGAACGCGTGCGGTAGCCCACGGATCAGTGGGTTCCAGCGCTCCGCCGCCGTTCGATCTCCGCCAGCTTCTCCGCCACGGCGGCCGCAACGTCGACACCCCGCGCATTGCAGTAGTTCATCAGCGCGATGAAAACATCGGCGGCCTCATCGTCAAAGCGGGCATCCTCCACATCCTTGCCCTTCCAGGCCTTTTTCTCCAGGTTGGCCAGTTCCCCCGCCTCGCCGTTCAGCTCCAGGGCGAAGAATTCCGGCGGCCGCTCGGTGAAGCAGGCCTTCTGATAGACGTCGAAACCCTTCTGGATTTCGGAGAGGGCCTTTGCCGTTTCCAGCAGGGTCCGCAGCTCTTTCGGTTGCTCTGGCATGGGGAGGGGCTTTCTCCTTCCATCTGGAATGAGAGGAAGCGATTTCGTGAAAGGGGTTGTTTGTGAGCAAGGAAATTCCCCGCGATCCTAAATCCAATCCCCCGGATCTCGAGGGCGGTTCCCTCGCGGATTTGGGCTACCGCATGCCCGCGGAATGGGAACCCCACGAGGGCACATGGCTTTCCTGGCCGAAGAAGGAGGATAGCTGGCCGGGCAAGTTCGCGCCGGTGCCGGGAATCTGGGCGGAAATGGTGCGCCACCTGGCGGAGGGCGAAACCGTGAACATCCTGGTGGACGATCACGAGATGGACGCGGCGGTGCGGCATTTTCTGAAGGACCAAAAGGCGGATGCCGGGAATGTGATTCTCCACGAAATTCCGACCAATGACGCCTGGATCCGCGATTACGGGCCGATCTTTGTCAAAGCGCCGGACCGCCAGGTTCCTCTCATCGCGGTTGATTGGACCTTTCATTCCTGGGGAGAGAAGTATCCTCCGTGGGAGCTGGACGACCAAGCGCCCATCCCCATCGGCGAGTATCTCGGCGTGCCGGTGGTGGAGGGCGGCATGGTGCTGGAGGGCGGCTCCATCGATGTGGACGGGCGAGGGCACCTGCTGACCACGGAGCAGTGTCTGCTCAACAAAAACCGCAATCCCCACCTCTCTCGCGAAGAGATCGAACGGCGTTTGTCGGAAATGCTGGGCGTGAAGAAGGTGCTGTGGCTTGGCGATGGGATCGAAGGGGACGATACGGACGGCCATATAGACGACCTGACCCGTTTTGTGGCGCCGGGCCGGCTTGTGACTGCGCTGGAAGAGGATGAAAAAGACAGCAATTATCGGGTTTTAAGAGAGAACCGGGAGCAGCTTTCCGACCTGCGCGGCAAGGATGGCCAATCATTCGAAATCATTGATCTTCCCATGCCGCCTCCGGTGGTGCACGAGGGGCATCGCCTGCCGGCGAGCTATGCGAACTTCTATATCGGAAACGCCGTGGTGCTGGTGCCGGTGTTTGATGATTCCGACCGGGATGGTCGCGCCCTGGGCGTGCTGCGCGAATGCTTTCCAGATCGAAGAGTTGTGGGCATCCGGTCCGTGGACCTGGTTTGGGGGCTGGGGGCTTTTCACTGCGTCACGCAACAGCAGCCCGCCTTGTGATCCGATAAAGAAAACTCCCCGCGCGATGGCGGGGAGTTTTTTCGTGTCATTCATTCTTTGTTGAAGCGTGGGTTACTGGCGGAAGCGCGTGATGTCGCCGTTGCTGATCGTGCCGTTGGTGGGATCGTAGGGATTGAGCGGGGCGGGGAAAGAGGGGTTCAGAATATCGAAAATCTGATCGGGACCCCAGGAAATCATGACCCAGAAATTCCGCTTGGTCATTTCGCCACCACCGTTGCCCGAGTTGGGGTCTTCGACGTAGTTGGGATAGGGATCAAAGAACGTGGCGGAGCGGACTTCGACGTCGCCGATTGTCGCGTTCGTTCCATCGCGATGGTTGATGGTGGTCTCACCATCGATGTAGTCCGGGCCCCAAACCGTAATGACGCGGTTATCGGGATCCTGTTCGCTGATGTTAAACGGATCATTGGGGACGGATGTCATATAGGCAACGGGCGTTGTCATGTAGCCCCAAATCCACGAGCGGCTTTGCGAAGCATTGAGACGGAATGTGGGGAAATAACGATTATAATCGACGTAGTAGGATTCCATTCCCGTGGCGAGGGACCGCATGTCGGCCTTGACGCGGCTAACCTTGGAGCGGGTCTGGGCCTCGAGAAAGTTGGGGACCGCGATGGCCGCCAGGATGGCGATAATGGCCACCACGATGAGAAGCTCGATTAAAGTGAAAGCTTTTTTGTTCATGGAGCGTAACCTCTTTGGGAGTGGCGCGAAGCTGCGCCGAGTTGGGGGTGAGCAGATCAACCTTGCAGGATGAAATAGAAAGGAATTTGGGGGACCAGCTTGCAAGGCCCCTTGATTTAGAGCGTTAACCCTGATTTAAGTCAAGTGTAAATTAAATCTCGCAGGAATTCCCTCTTAAAGCCTTAAAAACCAAGGGGCCAGCTGAGAGTCACCCCGCGCGCCGCCGGTCGATTTCTTCCTGGCACAGCAGGTCCGCGCGCTCGTTCATTTCATCCCCCGAATGCCCCCGCACCCAGTTCCAGACGATTTCGTGGCGCTGGATTGCGTCGTCCAGCCGCATCCAGAGATCGACATTCTTGACCGGTTCGTCTCCCCGTTTCCAGTTCTTCTTCTTCCAGGTCTTGATCCACTTGGTGATTCCATTGCGCAGGTACATGGAATCCGTATGGAATTCGATGCGGCAGGGCTTTTTCAGCGCTTCCAGGGCGTTGATCGCGGCGAGAAGCTCCATGCGGTTGTTGGTGGTGTGGTCTTCGCCACCGGAGAGTTCCTTAACACGTTCGCCGGTCGACAAGATAGAGGCCCAGCCACCAACGCCTGGGTTGGGGCGGCAGCCGCCATCCGTATAGATATGGACCGTCTCGCCGGTGAGCGAAAGCGCGGGTGCCTTTTCGTCCTTCTGGCCTTTCTTCCCCTTTTCCCCGAGCGCCTTCAGCGCCTCGCCGTCCATGCGCCAGATGCGCCATTCGTCGAGTTCCCGCGCACCGATTTTCCGATACTGGGTTTTGGCCAGTTCATTCCAGGTCAGACAGGTCCATTCCAGGCGCTGGTAGCCGCGTTCCAGGCAGATGGCGCCGAGCCGCTGGAGGAGAGCGCTGCCAATACCCTGTCGGCGATGTTCGGGAGGGACAAAGAGATCTTCGAGGTGCATACAGGGGCGGCAGGGCCATGTGGGAAAGGTCCGAAAGAAGATGGCAACACCGACCGTCTCGCCCTCTTTGCGCGCCACGAGGGCCTCGGCGGAGGGATTCTGGCCAAAGAGGTGTTCGCGGATCAGATCAGGCGTGGCGTGGCACTGGTCCACCCCGCCCTCGTATTCCGCCAGGCCGAAGATGAGATCAGATATCTGCTGCTCGTCGCCGGGACGAGCAAATTCAACCTGGATATCGAAAGTGGATTTGCGGTCCTTCGGAGTCATTCACTACCTTTCATGAAGAGCAGCGGGTTCGCTGCGATTCCAATGCAAAGAAGAGCGCCTTGAGCGAAAAAAAGCCACGGGAAGCGGACGCGACGCAGACGCAAGACCTGCAATTTCCCGAAGATATCTCGGTGGGAAAGGTTTTTCTCCTCTCTGACGACGGGCGGAAAGTGATCGGCCCGGCGCGGGGAACAGTCGAGATCGCCGGTGGCGGGCTGGCAGGTTTCGAGCTGGGGCCGGGATATTTCGCCGCTCGCATGCGCGGAGATGCTTTTTCCCTGGAGCCCTTTGCTGCCATCGACAGTGGCGCCTATCCCCTGCTGGACAAGCATTTGGCAGACTTTGCGGGCCTGTCCAGGCTCGAAAACCTCTTCCTTTCCAAAACGCGTCTTACGGACCTGGCTCTCGAATCGCTGAAGGACTTGCCAAATCTGAAAACCCTCGAGCTCGCGGACACGCTGGTTTCCGATGAAGGGCTTGCAGGCCTCGAGTCATTCTCGAATCTCAGGCGGTTAAACCTCTCGGGCACAGCGGTCACGGATGAGGGAATGCGATCCCTTGCCCTATTGAGCCGTCTGGAATCCCTGGATCTGACAAGAACGGCAGTCGGCAACCTCGGGCTTCAGGAGTTGGAGAAGCTGACACATCTCAAACACCTTCATCTCCCTGCTTCCCTGACGGAATATGGTTTCAGCATCGTGGGTTCGCTCCCTGATCTGGAGTTTCTCGAAGCGGGGAGCACCGCGATTGTCCCTGAAGCCCTGGCGGCGCTTCATGGGCTGAAAAAACTCACCTTTCTCTCGCTCCCTCCCCAGATGGGCGATGAGGCGGTCCATCTTCTGGAACCGCTGGAATCCCTCGAGACGCTGGTGCTCCTTGCGCCCAGGCTCAGCGAGAGCACTTTCGATATCCTTTCCCGGTTTTCCCGGCTTCGGCGGCTTGTTCTCCGGGCGACACTTTCCGCCGAGGAGGCCGCCTGCCTGGCAGGGCTTCCCTCCATGGAGGACCTGCTGATTGTATCCCGCGAATGGAGCCCCGATGCTGTAGGGCGGCTTTCCGAATGCAAACAGCTCAAGAGGCTCGCCCTTCATGCGCCTTCCATGTGCGACGATCACGTGTGGCTGCTTGCGGGCATTTCCGGCCTGGAAACCCTGGAGATTTATTCTTCACGGATCTCCTGTTTCGGAATGCAGCGGCTGCGCGAGGATCTTCCGGAGTCAGAAGTCTCTCATCGGCGAAGGGTCGTTCATCTTGACGGGCATTTTTTTTACGGCGAATTGCTCTGCCGCCCCGCTGAACTGAACACCGAATTCTGGCAACCGGTTGCAAAGGAATTGCATGCATTCTCCCTGAGCGCGGACGACCAACTGGCTTACCACTCGGCGGATTTTCATCCGAGCGACCTCGAGGTGCTGGCCCGCCATCCCGAGTTGCCTCTGGTGGAGATGCGGATCGTGGCCTCGGAGGTTCGCAGGGAAGTGGCCCGCCTGCTCACCTGTTTCCCTTTTCTCCAAACGCTCGAACTTTCGTATACACATATTGATCCGGTAGCGCTCGAGTTTTTGAAACATGTCCAGAGCCTGCAGAAGCTTTCCCTGGATTTTGGCAATGCATCAGACATCCACATGACAGCGCTTTGTTCGTTGCCATCCCTCAGCGATCTGTCGCTTCGCGGCACAGCGTTGACCGATTCGGGGCTGGAGGATTTGTCGAAAATGGAAACGTTGAAGGCCCTGAATGTCGAAGGATCCAGAGTGACAAAGGGGGGGATTGAGCGCCTTCTGGACTCACGGCCGGATATAGACGTCTCTCCGCGCGGAGATGCAACGTCTCAATAGTTTTTGAGATGATGATCGTCCGCTTTGTCTGTCGACCTGTTAGAACCGACGGAGCAGCGAACGGTGACCTCAAGCGTGCCCAGCGTATAGCGGCCGCCGGCGGGACATTCCGGCCGGTCGCCGCCGAGTTCGCTCTCGACAGCATCCCATCCGATCGATCCCACACTCACGCCTCGTTTATCCGCCGCCGCGCGCTTGGCCGATTCGATGCGCCGCAGATTCGCCCGGCATTCCCGCGCCTGGGCGACGGCGCTGCCGGAGGTTCCCGGCGTGCTGCCCAGTTCGCTCACGCCGCTGCGGAGTTCCGCGGAGGCCTGGCTTGCCTTGACGCGAAGGGTGGTCTCGGTTTCCTGCCAGTCGAGGATCCCGAAATAATACGCCGCAGCGATCACGAGCGCGATGAACACGGCAAGGCTCGTGAACGCCCATTTCAGAAAGCGTCTCACAGGTGGTTCTCCCGGCCGGAATTGTCCTCCCTCCCCCGCTGCCTCAGAGCATGACGCCGGGCTTGTATTCCGGCGGATTCAAGTCGGCCACGGCGTCCATCATGATCTTGGCGCCAAAGGGAAGGCCTGCAGCCTGGACAAGGGTGCGAGCCGGTGGAGTGAAAAAGAAATAGTCTTTGCTCGCAGCGTCGAAGGCGTCGTGATCCTTCAGATCCGTGAGATAGACGGTCGTGATCATAATATTGGAGAGAGCACCCTGGCAGGCCTGCATGATGGCCGTCATGTAGTTCATGACAGCCTCGGACTGCTCGGTGATATCGTCGCTGACCACCTTGTTGGTTTTGAGGTCCAGGGGAAGCTGGCCGCTGATGAAAAGCTGGTTGCCGAATTTGATGACCTGGGAGTAATGGCCGAAAGCCAAAGGGGCTCCCTCGACGAAAATCGATACGCGTTCGGGCATGGCTGACGCTCCACATTGTATTCAGTTCGCTTCGGATCATTGCTAGCGTAACTGGCTCTGAAACGCAACGGAATCTCGCCGTCGAAAGTTACACTTCGAAAACCTCGCCCTTTTCGGGGGTATAGACCTCTACCTTGAGCGTTTCGCGAAGATATTCCGCCAGGGCCTGCTGAGGCTCCGGCTCACCATGGACCAGGAAGATGCGCTTGAGCCGGCCGCCGCTGCGCGCCTGGACGCGAAAGGCGTATTTCCGCAGTTCATCCCGGTCGGCATGAGCAGAAAAGCCATTGAGCACCTTGACCTCCGCCCGGAGGGCGTATTCCTCTCCGAAGATTTTCACCAGGGGCTCCTTTTCGACGATCCTGCGGCCAAGGGTGTGTTCGGCCTGATACCCCACGATGAGAATGCAGTTTGCCGGGTTTTCGATGGAATTTCTGAGGTGATGGAGGATGCGCCCGTTTTCGCACATGCCCGAGGCGGAGATGACAATAAATGGCCCCTTGCGGGTATTCAGCGCCTTGGATTCATTCACATCCCGTGTATACGTAAGCGTTTGGAAGCCAAAGGGGTCCGGATCGGTGAGCAGCAATTCCCGCGTCTCTAAATCAAAACACTCGAGGTGATTCCGGAAAACCTCGGTCACGTTAGCGGAGAGCGGGGAATCGACAAAGATGGGAATGCGCGGGATGCGCTCTTCGTTGAAGAGCCAGTTCAGCTGGTAAACAATCTCCTGGGTGCGGCCGACGGAAAAGGCGGGGATAATGATCTTGCCGTCACGATCGGCCACGCGGTTGACCAGGTCGGCCAGCTCCTCGCGCAGGTCGTCCACGGGCGGGGAAAGGCGATTGCCGTAGGTGCTTTCCATGATGAGCGTGTCGGTATCGCTGGGGATTTCCGGATCCCGCAGCATCACCCGGCGGCCGCGGCCGATGTCGCCGCTATACACGAGACGGTGCGGCTGGCCGTTTTCTTCTTCGATGTCGATTTCCGCCTGGGCGCTGCCGAGGATGTGGCCCGCTTCGAGAAACTTGCCCTCGAAACCGGGAGCAAATTCCCGCCGGCGATAGTATCCCACGCCGACGAATAGGGAAAGGCAGGGCTCGACGTCGCGGATATTGTAGAGCGGGTCGGCCAGGGGCTCTCCCTTGCGGCGGCGCTTCTTATTCAGATAGGAGATATCTTTCTCCTGGATATAGGCGGAATCGAGCAGCATTGGCCGGCAAAGGTCCTGGGTCGCATGAGTGCAGAAGATGTCCCCCTCGAAACCTTGCTTCACAAAATTCGGGATGTTGCCGCTGTGATCGATATGGGCATGGCTCAAGATCAGGGCATCGACTTGCTCCGGTGAAACCGGGAACTCGCGGTTACGGCTGAAATATTCCGCCCGGCGGCCCTGGAAAAGGCCGCAATCGAGCGCCAGGCGGCGGCCCCGGCTTTCCACCAGATGGTGGGAACCTGTGACACTTTGCGCAGCACCCCAGAAGGTGATTTTCATGGTGCGTTCCTTTGCCTTTTATTTGCGCGCGATCGGCATGCGCCATCCGAAGCCAAAGGCGCGTGTCGTCACCTTGAGCGTAGGGGGGGCCTGGCGGCGCTTGTATTCATTCCGGCTGACCATGCGAATCACCATGCTCACAGTTGCCGCGTCATGGCCGCGCTCGATCAAGGCCTGCTCGTCGAGGTGCTCTTCCACGTAGCCGCGAATGATCGGGTCGAGAACATCGTAGGGCGGAAGAGTATCCGAATCTTTTTGGTCCGCACGCAACTCTGCCGATGGCGGCTTCTCGATAATATTGCGTGGGATGATTTCCTCATCAAAATATTCATTCATGTGTTCGCACAGGCGATAGACAACAAGTTTCGGCACATCGGCAATCGCCGCAAGACCGCCAACCATATCACCATAGAGCGTGCAGTAACCGACGGACATCTCGCTCTTGTTGCCGGTGGTCAGCACCAGGTCGCCGCTGGCATTGGAAATGGCCATCGTGGTGAGCCCGCGCAGGCGCGACTGGATGTTTTCGATCGCAATGTCTTTACCCGGCCCTTCGAGGTGCTCGTCCAGATCTTCGAGTGCCTGTGTGAACATCCCCTCGATGGGGATGGATGTATAGCGGACTCCAAGGTTTTCGCAAAGAGCCACGGCGTCGGATTTCGAATGCTCGCTGCTGTAACGCGAGGGCATGGAAATCCCGTGGATGTTTTCCCGGCCGAGCGCCTGGACGGCCAAAGCTGACACAAGGGCGGAATCGATGCCACCGCTGACGCCGATGATCACGCGGCGGAAACCGCACTTTTTCACGTAGTCGTGAATCCCAAGAACCAGCGCGCGCCGCAACTCCTCCATATCGGACAGTTCTTCTTCTTTGCGGCCGCTCGCATCGCACCCCTCGCCACAATCAGAATACTCGACGAGCAGTTCGTCTTCTTCAAAGCTTCTGGCCATGCAGGCGACGGAGCCATCGGCGGAGACCGCCATGGAGGATCCGTCGAAAATCAGGTCATCATTTCCCCCAACGAGATTCACCTGGAGAATTCCGATGCCATGCTTGCGCGCATAATGCACCATCATTTCACGGCGGACTTTGCGTTTCCCGATGGTGAAAGGGGACGCACTGATATTGACGATCAGTTGCGCACCCGCGCGCACTGTTTCTCCCACAGGATCCGACTCGTAGAGACGGCGCGACTGGTAGAGATTCTCGTTCCACATATCTTCACAGATCGTGAGGCCGATGCGGACCCCCGCTAATTCGACAATGCTGACTTCGCGGCCCTCGTCGAAGTATCGATCCTCGTCGAAAACGTCGTAGGTGGGCAGCAGCCGCTTGTGGTAAACGGTTTCGATGCGGCCTCCCCGGCAAAAGGCCATGGAGTTGTAAAGCCCGATTCCGCTCCCTCCGTGTTCGGTGACGAATCCGGCAATCAGGGCAGGGCCGCCTTCGGTTTTCCCGGCGAGTTTTTCCAGGGCCTCTCGATTGCGCCGGATTGCCGAATGAAAGAGGAGCAGATCCTTAGCTGGATATCCGAGGAAAGTCTGCTCGGGATAAATAACGAGATCGGCGCCCGCGCTTCTCGCGCGTTCGAGGACATCCACGCATTTTTGGAGATTTCCTTCGATGTCGCCAACGATGGTATTCATCTGCGCGAAGTAACATTTGATCATTGTTCGGTTTGCCTTTCCATTTCCAGGGGGGCCTCGGGCGCCATGACTTCCAGGATCTCCTCGCGCGCCGCCCACAGGATCGCATTATGGTCGCCCCGTTCGATCTCGACATACGTCGTCCGATCGGGACAGATACGGGATAATTCGCGTCCCATCTGGACGGGAATAACGGGATCGCCTGCCCCATGGACGATCAGGATTTGGGGCGAATTCGATTCAGAGCAAAGATCGCGCAGGCGAGCTCGGTTGTCATAGCGATGGAGCAAAAGGTTGTGGAAAGGCGGCGGTGCCGTGCGCCGCGCCATCTCGATCATCGAGGTGAAGGGGGAGATCAAGATCACGCGGCTGGCGGCATGTTCGACAGCAAAGGGAAGGGATGTGGCGGCTCCCAGAGAGAAGCCCATCGTTCCAAGATTCTTTTCCAGCGCATCTTGACCGACGTCCAATTCTTCCGCCAGTTTCGCAAAACCTTTTTCACTGGCTTCGCGAATCGATGCCGGGGATGGCTTGCCTTCGCTTTCACCATAGCCGGGATATTCGATGAGTAAAAAGCCGTGGGAAGGATCGGGATAGTCCCTCAGAAAGTCGATCCAGTCCAGCGCCCGGCTGGCGTTCCCGTTGAACATGGCCCAAATGTAGTCTGGCGGCTCATCGGGGCTTTCCTTGGGCTGAACGTAATAAGCGTGCTGGATTCCCTGGGCGGTCTCGTAGGAGAGCGTCCGGATATTGTTGCCGAGAGAGCGCAACTCGCCTTCGCTGTAAGATTCGGGAAAGTAGATCAGCTGGCGCTGGAAGAAGAGGAGGAATCCCGAAAAGACAAAAGCGAACCCCACAGCCGATAAAATCATGACACGAAGCGGGCGGCGCAGGCGGGTCAAAATTTGTTGAGAGCGGGCCATGGAGAATTCCGATCGAGAATGGATGTATCATGGAGAAACGGGCAACATACAGGTCTTTCCGCGATTGGTCCATTGGGGCCCCTTGGCTTCGGGAATCTTTGGGAAGGTGGTCGAAGAATCGGAAGGCTAAACATTATTCCACCCGGGCGCGTTCGGTGGCGTTGTGAAGCGCGGAATAGAGGGTCGCCGGATCATCGGCTTTCAGGAGTTTTTCGCGGACACTCTCTTCGTGAACAAGGCGGGCCACTTCCGCCATGGTGGCGAGGTGGCCTTCCGGGTCGCCTTTCGGGCTGATAATGAGAAAGGCGAGGTTGACGGGCTGGCCGTCGGGGGCATCGAAGTCGAGTCCATCGGGAAGCTGGGCGATGCCGGTGAGCCGCTCGGTGAGCTGGCTGCTGTAGCCATGGGGCACGGCGATGCCGTGGCCAAGGGCCGTGGGGAAACTCTTCTCCCGTTCAATCAACTCGTCCAACAGTTCTTTCCTGTCTATACGCGGCTCGACGGAGAGGGCTCGCTCGATCAGCGCAGCGAACAATTCGTCGAGCGATTCGATCCCCCGGAGGCGCACGATCATTTCCGGGCGGGTACTGCGCATCAGGTAATCGGCTTCGCGTTTCAAGAGCAATACCTCCGCTTTTTCGTGAGGTTTCTCTTTGTCTCCAAGTACGTCCGGGTCGATCTGTATCCCTTCCGGCCCCGCCTGCATCAGCGCCACCATGTTTTCCTCCTGCCGTTCGCTGGAGGCCATGGCGCTTCTGATGATAATGTCGTTTCGCATCAATTCCGACGAAATGAGCGAGGGCTTGGGCAAATTGGCCCAGACGACCACGCCGGGTTGTTCGTGGGAGTCTTCCGAATCCGGCCTGTCGGTTCCCCACCGGAAGACCCGGCGCCGGCCGATCGTGGACCACCAGCGCTGGCAAATGATCATATTCAACTCTTCGTTATCCGTCAGGGCGAGCACATTCCCCACGCCGCGGTATTCATTGCGCGAGGGCAGGTCGGAGTCTCTGGCGTCTCCGTGATTGGCATCGAGCGCCTCGTTTCGGGCTTCGGCAATCATCTTCTTATTCGTGTCGATAAGTTTGCATTCCACCTTTCCTCGCGAGCTGATGAAGCGGGCGAGACGGCGCGCAAAGGGGTGGGCGCCGGCGATCAGCCAGCCGGTGGGCATCGGGAGCTTGAGCCCGAGGAGCTTCGCCAGCAGCCCGGCTGTGAATCCCTGGAGGATCACCGTGACGCCGATCACCGAGAAGGTAAAGGTCACCAGAAACCAGGCGTTATCACTGTCATCGGCAAGGGATAATCCGAAAAGAGAAGCCATGGAGGCCGCCACGATCCCCCGCGGAGCGACGTAAGAGAGAAAAAGCTTCTCGCGGAAAGTGAGTTCCGATCCCAGCGTGCAGAGAAAGATATTCAAGGGCCGGACAAGAAACATCACGGCAATGATAAGAAGGGCGCCCTGGTAACCGAAGCGTTTGAATTCGTCGAAATCCAGTTTCGCGGCGAGAAGAACGAAAAGCGCCCCGATGAGCAAATCGGTGATTTCCGCCTTGAATCTCTTGATTTGTTTGAGAGGTCCCGGACGCATCCAGCCAAGCACGAGCCCGGCAACCGTGACGCCGAGAAGCCCGGATTCCGGAATGATATAGTCGTCCACAGAAAAGACGAGAATGGCGATCCCGACGATGAAGATATTCAGATTTTCCTCGGGGATCATATCCTTTCGCAGCAGATAGGCGCATCCAAAGCCGACGATCACGCCGACGACCAATCCGGCAAGCACCCGCAAGCCAAAAAGCATGAGTGCTTCGCCGGCACCGACGCCGGTCACGTATTCGTAGGTCAGGATAGCGATAAAGACCCCGATAGGATCGATCAGAACGCCTTCCCAGTGAAGAATATCGTTCAGGTTCTGGCGAATGCGGATGCGCTTGAGCAGCGGGGCAATGACGGTCGGGCCGGTCACAATGACGAGGCTTGCGGCAAGGAGGGATATACGGAGGGCTTCTTCGCCCAGCGTGTCTCGAAAGAGGAGATAGATCAGGGCGGCGGTGCCGAACCACGTCACCAGCACACCAAAAGTGAGTAATCGGCGAATGACTTTCGAGGCGCCGCGATATCCATCGAGATTGAGGCTCAGGCCGCCCTCGAAAAGGATGAGAGCCACGGCGAGGGAGATGAGCGGGCTGAGGGCCGGGCCGAGCTTATCCGGAAGAACCCAGCCCAGGCCCTGGGGCCCGAGGATGACGCCTCCGATGAGGAGCAGACCGATGGAACTGATTCCAAGGCGCCGTGAAATCAGGATCAGTGAGACGCCGCCGACGATGGAGATCGCCAGCGTCTGGAGAACCATCGAGGTTGATTCCGTTTCGACGGCGAGATGAAGCAGTGGGTTCATTCCGGATCCGATGCGGGGTTGATGTCAGCTTTCAAATGCCCGTGCCGCCTTGAGGAGGATCTTCGATCTCCTTCGCGGCTTCGGCGATGATTCTGAGCTGATAATCCGTCAGGCGAAAATATTCCGCGCCAAAATGGTCCACAATGTCTATTAACACTTCGGGCAGTGTCTTTTCTGACACCTTGACGACCAAGTCCAAAAAATCGGACGGCCGGCTGCCGGGGCAATTTACGTGCTTGCAATGGTAGGTATTGTTTCTCGGGTTCAAGACAAGGGTGCGAAACACCTCATCGCGGTGGATGGGACAATGGATAAAAAAGACATCGCCGGACCGGACGATCTTGTCCGCATGCCAATCGATATAGTCCACGAGATCGTGCACGTGTAAGGAGGAGTTGATCTGCGCGCAGAGCGCGGAAAATGCGCCTTCGCTTATTTTCAAGGAGAGTCCTCCCAATTCCGGGGAATCCCATTCATGCGGCTTGGGTCAGCCGCCCACGTCTTCCCAGGGGTCCAGGTTCCCTTCGATCCATCTCTTGGCAAAGAGGGCGATTTCCCCTGCGGATGGCCCACGGGCCTCGCGAACGTAAAACCCCGACACGCATTTGCCCGCAATCACAGCCTCCGCGGGATTCAATCCCAGCACACGCGCATACATATAGCCGCCATTGAAGTGGTCTCCCGCGCCGGTGGTCAGCCGGGGATTCGGGCAGAATGGTCCGTCGATAGCCCCTTGGGCGTCCCGGTTCCATGCTGCGGCATAGCGGGTGGGATGGATGACAATCTCTGTCACGCCGATTTTTCTGGCCAGGCGTTCAGCGCGGCTGATCAATCCCGCATGGTCAGCCGTGCCGGGTTCGACGCCGTACGCCTTGCAGACTTCGTGGGATTCTTTTTCGTTCAGGCCGAGGATGACGTTTTCCACGTGATTTGCAAACTGGCCCATCAGGCTCAGGGCATCAACCAGGTCTTCCGTCGTGCGTTTTTCCGGGTCGCACAAATCAAAGAAGAAAAATTGGGGGGCCTCGGAGCCGAGAGCGGAAACGCGGGCCAGGACGCCACGGATCACATCGTTCAGATACGGGAGCATTGTCCAGTTGACCAGAGCCATCAGATCCGCCTCGCGGAGCGAGCGGTCCAGTTCTTCTTCGCCGCCGATGCCCTTGAGGAAATTCGGCCATGTGACTTCCCGGAGCGGCTGATGCTTGCCGTGCATGATCTTTCCGTCTTCGAATTCCGTCGCCAGCGTCACGGCAACCGGCGCGATGGTCCGAACGTCGCCATATTCGCGAAGATGATCAAAGAGGGGATCGACTTCCGGCCATCCGACGGATCCCACGTAGCGAATTCGCCCGCCAAGACGCCCAAAGGCTTCACTCATGAGCGGGCCGTTGCCGCCACTTTTGACCTGGCGAACGACGAATTCGACATTCGTCGATTTCCCGGCCGCTTCGGCCAACCGCGCTGCATACTCGGAAATGGTGCGTATGGGCTGATAACTCTCCGCATCGAAACGCTTGTCCACAACCTGGATAATTTCGTCGGCAAAGCCATCGGCGCCGGCGACAAGAAAGGGGGCCTTTTTTTCCCGGGAAGCGGCCACGAGCCGGTCGACGGCGTTTTGAAGGAGAGAAGAGTCAGGCACGGATTACCTTTCGTTTCGTTGAATTTCCTGGGGTTCAACCTTTCGAGTAACCCATATTACCTGTCGGACCCTCAGAAGCAAGGGGCTTACCCGCCACGCGCGAGCACCCTTCCCCACCTCCAATGGCAACTTGGCGGCGTCTGGATGCTGCAATCACCTTGCAACCGGGGCTAAGGCTGAAAATAAGATAACGTGAAAATCACGCCGCCAGGTGCGGTTTACCACAGAGGAATACCTTTCATATGGCCCCCTATCGTATCATGGTCGTAGACGACGACCCCGACGTGCGCTACGTGGTGACCTCCCTGCTCGGGCTCGAGTTTGAAACGGTGGAGGCACTTAACGGGCTGGACGCCCTGGAGAAGATCGACCGCTACGAGCCCGACCTGCTGCTCCTCGATATCAGCATGCCAATCATGAATGGCATTGCTTGCGCCCGATCGATCCAGAGCAGTTTTGCTTTCGAAGATTTGCCCATTTTCTTCATCTCCGCTGTGTCCAATAAGGAAACGCGCCGCCAGGCGGAGTCGGTCGGTGGACTGGAGTTTTTCGAGAAGCCTTTCGACAGCAGCCAACTGATCGATCGGATCAATGGATATTTCGCCCAGTCGGGAGCCGAGCCACGGCCCAAGGCCTTCAGTATCGAGGAAGTCTCCCGCATCGATAGCCAGCCCCTTCGCTCCGCCTCTGGCGAACAGGAGAGAGATCTCCCCCAGACCGAACCCTCCGCAACCGCCACGATGGAGCCTCCAAAGATTGATCATCGCAAACGGCGGGTCTTTGGCAAAAAGAACAAGCCAGCCCCGACTGCTCCTCCCGAAGAAAAGAAACAACCCGATGAAACGGCGGGGCTCCCTCCACCCCCGAAACCAGACTATGAACGCATCAACGTCGAGGCCCGGCGGAGACGCCCGGCAGAGCCATCTCAACCCACCCCGGAGCAACGCACAGAGCCTCCGAAAGAAGAATTCCCGAAATCCCCTCCCAGGAAGAAGCCGGACACGCCTCCGGCAAAGCCTGCCGATGGAGCAGCGCCAGCAGCAAAGAAAGACCCCCCCTCGCCGGCGGACATACTGGCCGAGCGCCGCCTGGCTGCTCTCGGGAAGAAACGGGAGGCAAGCTCGCTGAAACCGCGCGTGCTTGTCGTGATCGACGACAAGCGCGAGTTCGAATCCTATCACCATGGATTGAAAGGGCTGGCGGAGTTCCTCCCGCTGGAAGATCCCGTCGAGGCGGTTGAGCTGATCGCGCGCTATCAGCCGGATATTGTCGCCCTCGGTGTTCAGACGCCTGATTATTCAGGGCTCCAGCTCGGCAAGATGCTCCGAAGCAACCAGCGGCTGGCCCACATCGAGTTACTGTATATACAGAGGGCCAGAACCGACGAAAAGCAGCTCGCCGCGGCTCGCCAACTTTCGCACAACCCGGTCATCGCCTCGCCGGTGGAGGAGGACCGCTTGCGCCGCGCTGTGGAAACGATCACGCAAAAGCCCGGTTTCTTCGTTCGAGAGAAGAAACTGAGCTATGGCAATTACGTCAAGGAAGTGATCCGGAAGGCGGACGCAGAGCGGGCGAAGGAGAATAAGGCGCTGGAGAAGGAGTCTCTGCGGGACAAGCATCGTTCGCTGGCGCGTTTCATGGCCGAGGAATTTCAGAATTACAAGGAGCCGGAAGGCTATGAGGAATTAAAAGGCATCGGCCGGCATTCCTATGAAGTGCGCGACTGGAAGACTTGACCGAATTCTCGAATGCTGAACAACCCTCTTCCTGCAATTCTTTACAACTACACCTCGATATTCTGCCATTTCCCTCGCAGAACAACGACGCCGAGTATGGCCGTGCGGAGCGTCCAGTCCATGACTGTCGCCCAGTAAAGCCCCTCCATGCCAAGGCCCGCGGGAAAGGCGAGAAGATAACCTCCCCCAACGCGGGCGCCAATCACCCCGAAGAGCTGGGCAATCAGTGGCGAGGTTGTCTCGCCGGCTCCGCGCAGGCCGTTTGCGAGCACATTTCCCGCGCCGATGAAGGGCTGCTCGATGGAGACGATAATCATGAGCGGCACGGCAAAGGCCGTGAAATCCTCCGCGTCCGAGGCAACGAACCAGCCGAGAAACCAATCGGGAAAGAGCGTGAACATGAGGCCGATAAACCCCATGAGAACAAAGGCCAGGGAGAAGCAATGGGCAAAGGACCGCCGGGCATTGTCCGGACTTTTCGCGCCGAGGGCCTGGCCCACAAGTGTGGCCGCGGCGATGGAGATTCCAAAGCCCGCGAGAAAGCTGAAACTCTCGATACGGATAATGGCTGTGTGAGCGGCGAGGGCGATCTCGCCGAACTCGCCGATCATGGCAAAGAACGACCAGAAGCCGATGGTCATCAGGATTTCTTCCAGCGCCACAGGATAGGAAACACGGAAGATTGTGCGCGTGAATTTTGGCAAAACGGGCACCAGGCCCGCCGCGGTAAAGTGGAGCCGGTCCTTCACGGGGGCCAGTTGCCTGCGGGCGCGATAATGTTCCTCATAGACTTGCAGTTCCTGGCCCGTGGCGGGCGTGGCGATGGGCTCAGGGCGGAAGACGCGGAGCGCTTTGACGCCGAAAATCCCCAAGGCCACGAAGCAGAAGAATTCGAGAGTGATGGCAATACACGTGGCGAGACCCGCGCCGTAAAGCTCCATCCGCGGGGCGCCGAATTCGCCATAGATGAGAATATAGTTCAGCGTCACATTGACGATATTTGCAATGATCGTAATGACCATGGGAGCCCGTGTGTTTCCCGCGGCGCGTATAGACGAGGCGATATTGATGCTCGCAAGCCTCAGAGGAACGATGAGCACGATAACACGGAAATAGGGAAGGACTTCGCGTAAGACATCCCCCTCGGCATTGAGCAGGCGGAACAGAAGCTCCGCACCGGGATAAACGACCAGAATCACGGAGCCGAAGATCAGCCCGAGAACGAAGCCGTGGGAAGAAAGATCGCATGCTTCCCCGGTGCGCCCCTCGCCCCAGCGCCGGGCCGTGGCCGCGCCCAGGCCAATGCGCACACAGCCCAGAGTGGAAATGAGCCGCCACATGACGACGCCCGCGAGCCCCGCGGCGGCGAGCGGCGCCGCACCCAGGCTGGCCACCATAAGCGCATCCACCAGGAAAACCATCGAAATGAAGAGGTTTTCCAGCACCGCCGGCAAAGCCAGCCGGATCGTATGTCGAAACAGGTTCATCGGGAGCCTGGTGATTCCGGAGAAGGATCACCGATGCTTTCCTGCACATTCCTTGTATAGTCAATGAGTTCGGGGAAAAAGGCGTGAAAATCCCGCCTGAGACTCTCGTATTCCGCATCCAGGTCTTCCACGGCTTCTTTCAATGAAACTTTGCTCCATCGAAAACGGCGGGAAAGACGGTCCAGCGCATCGCCGATTCCCTCCACGCGCTCGTAGGTCATCATGCGGTCACTTGCGATCAGGCGATCCATGGGATAGGTGATCAATTCGGGAAAACGGTCGCGGTGCTTATGATAGGCCGCATAGACTCCGTCGAGAAAACCGCGCAGGGGATCGGTGCTGAATTCTTGCCAGTCGGCGGCCAGAAAATGATCGTAAAAGACGTCGATAAGGATCGGAGAATAGCGGCGCCAGCGGGGCCGAATCCGATGGACGCTTTGCAAAAAAACGGCATGGCTATCTGTATAGCTGTCGATGGCGCGATGGATGGAAACGCCGCGCTGCATGGCGGGTGGCAGATCCTGGATGGCTCGGCCTTTGATAAAATCGGCCAGCAGATTTCCCAGCCGCTCTTCCGTGGATTCGCCAGAGAGATAGAGATGGGCCAGGAAGTTCAAAAGTCATGTTCTCCCGGGGGACTCAGTCGAGACCGATTTTCTGGCGAATCATGGGGGTCAGAGTTGCCGGGTCGGCTTTGCCCTTGGTCTGGCGCATGACCTGGCCGATGAGGGCTCCGATGGCCTTTTCCTTGCCGCCCCTGAGCTGCTCCACCGCCTTGGGATTCGCGGCGATCACTTCATCGACGATGGGCTCGATGGCCGTTTCATCCATCGGCTTCAGGCCCTTTTCCTCCACGATCTCCAGCGGCTTCTTTCCCGATTCCAACATGATCGGAAAGACCTGCTTGGCGATCTTTCCGGTGATCGTGCCCGCTTCGATGAGGCGGACCAGTTCGCCGATGTCCTCGGCGGCCACGGGAAACTCGTCGATGGTGGTGTCTTCGTGCTGCTTGTTCAGCCAACTCATGCCCTCGGTCATGATCCAGTTGGAAATCAGCTTGGGGCTCTTTTGCACGGCGACGGCGCGCTCGAAGTAGTTGGCCGTCCGGATATGCGAAGTGAGCACGCCGGCGTCGTAGGGAGGAAGGCCGTATTCGTCGATGAAGCGCTGGCGGCGGGCCAGGGGGAGTTCGGGAACGGCGGCCCCGACTTCTTCTTTGATTTCCGGCGTGATTTCCGTCTCAACGAGGTCCGGATCGGGGAAGTAGCGATAGTCGTTCGCCTGCTCTTTGGTGCGCATGGCGCGGGTTGTGTTATTTGGCTCGTCCCAGAGGCGCGTCTCGCTGGCCACCCGCCCGCCTTCATCGAGAAGATCCGTCTGGCGTTCCCATTCCGCGTCGATGCACTTGAGCACCGTGCTCATGGAATTGAGGTTCTTGACTTCCACCTTTTGGCCGAATTCGGAGCTGCCCTCGGGGCGGATGGACATGTTCAGCTCAAATCGCAGGCTGCCCTCCTGCATCTTGCAGTCGGAAATTTCCAGGTATTGAAGGAAGCTGCGCATGGACGTCATGAATGCGGCGGCTTCATCGCGCGAGCGGATGTCCGGAGTCGTCACGATTTCGAGGAGCGGCGTTCCCGCGCGATTGAGGTCCACCAGCGAGTAATCCACGGCGCGTTCCTCGGGGTGGATGTTTTTTCCGGCGTCTTCTTCCAGGTGGATATTATCGATGCCGATTTTCTTGGAGAGCCCGCCCCCCAGGTCGATTTCGAGAAAACCGCCGGTGCCGAGGAACTGGTCGTTCTGGCTGATCTGGTAATTCTTGGGCAGGTCGGGATAGTAGTAATTCTTCCGGTCGAAGGCGGTGACGGAGGGGACGTCGCAATGGAGTGCCAGCGCCGTTTTGAGCGCCAGGCGGAAGGCCTCGCGGTTCAGCACGGGAAGCGTCCCGGGCATGCCGAGGCAGATGGGGCAGACGTTGGTATTGGGCGGATCGCCGAAGCTGGCGGGGCAGCCGCACCAGATTTTGCTTTTTGTTTTCAGCTCGCTGTGAACTTCAAATCCAATGACCAGTTCGTATTCCATGCGTCGTCCTTGCTCGGGTCGGCAGATAAGCGGGCAGAGTGTTGCCACCGGCCTCATGGAAGGTCAAACGGGAAACCAGCCGGGTTTCCTGGAACCCGCGGGGGCGGGGTGTTGTCTCAAGGTTTCCTGGCAGAGGTGTGCCCGGCCAAGCCGCTTGCGGTCTGGGCCTTGACACATGCGGGTGGCCGCTTCCTTACTAGCCGTGATTTCGCCTTCTCAGAGGGTCAAAGAACGAGGGGAACCTCCATTGAAGCTGACAAACCGCCTTTTCTTTCTCTTCCTGGCGCTCGGAGGAGCCATTCTCGCCGCCGGCCCGCTGGCCGCCGATGTCCACGTGTCCCAGACGGGGAGCGATACCGACGGCGACGGGTCGACGGAAGCGCCCTTCGCGACGCTCCAGCGCGCCCTCCAGGAACCGGACGACGTGATTCTGATGGAGGGGGGGCAGTATCTCTTTCAGGAACCGCTGACAATCCCCGCGGGCAAGACGATCAAGGGCGGCTATCAGCAGGCGACCTTTCCCGACGGCGAGTTTCGCTGGGAACGCGATTCCGAGCCGACTTTCTTTCTGACCCTGTCGATTCCGGGCCGTGCCGCTTTCAAACTGGAGAGCGGCGCGCGCTTTGAATGGCTGACCATCGCGGGCGGCTTTTACAGCGTTGAGCTGGCTCCCGGCGCGGAGGTCAAGGAATGTGAATTCCTCGGCGGCGAGTTCTCGGCGATCCTTGTGCGCGAAGGAACCAGCAACCAGCCGTCGATCATCGACCGAGTGCGCATCCGCGGCGGCGCCTCGGGCATCCGCATGGACACCCAGGCGAATGTGGCGGTGTTGGATTCCCTGATCGAGGATACCGCGAGCCGCGGCATCTTTGCCACGGGCAGCGGCATCATCGGCATTTACCACACCGTGATCCAGCGGACCGGGTCCGACGCGATCGCGATCCAGGGAAACTCGAACGTCCTGGTGGAGAATTGCGTGCTGCGCCGCAACACGGGCGCGGGGGTGCGTGTTTCCCAATGCGCGCCGACGATTCGCGGCTCGCTGGTCGAGTTGAATGAAAACGGCGTGTCGCTCCTCAAGGCGGATGATGCCGTCGTGGAGAATTGCACCATCGTACGCAATCGCCGGGCAGGCATTGCCATCCGCGAGGGCCAGCCCAGTTTCCGCCGCAACGCCATCGTCAAGAACAGCGGCTATGGCGTGTTTGAGGACAAACCGGACCCCATCATCGTCACCGATGACGATGGCACAACGAGCAGCGTCCCCTTCCCCACCCACGTGGCCCAGTTGAGCAATAACATTTTCTGGCAGAACACCCCGGGAGAATACTTCGACGAAGGGGAAAACGCCTATTCCATCGAAGAAGAGATCCAGAATCTCGTCGTCAACGCGGAAAGCCCCTCGGGCAACCGCGTCGTCGATCCGGGATTCCTCGATGAAGAGGAGGCGAACTACCGCCCCGGCGAAGGGTCGCCCATGATCGATGTGGCGCCGGTTCCGGAGGAATTCGAGAACGATCTCGGCGGCAATCCGCGCCTTATCGATATTCCCAACGTGGGCAATACGACAACGAACGCGGCGGACATCGGCGCATTCGAATACCAGCCGGGCCTTGTGCGGCGTTTTGGTTCGCTCTATGCCGACGAGCGGCGCGAGCCGGGCCTTGCCGATCCCTCGGAAAACGTCCTGGTTCGTGAATCGCCGGAATGGCTGTTCAAGGAATTCCAGGGGTTCGAAGTGCCGGAAGTCCAGATGCTCCCGGGGCGCCTGCGCGTTGCCTCCACGGAGGACGGCAGCTTTGGGGAGATTTTCCGCGATTCCCTCGATTATAACCCCCAGGCCAATGAACTGGTGCGCCTGCGCACGACGATGTTCGCCACGGAAGACGTGGGCCAGCAGTTCACCCGCTTCCGCTTTAACGGGCCGGAAGCGCTCGATACGGCGACGACGCTTTCCTACCTCGGCACGCGAGAAGTCGCCCCCACCGTGGAAGGCGCTAATTACGAGCTGATCGCGGATATACGCCAGGGAGGTTACCAGTCTGTCTCGCCCACGGAAAAGCCTGAATACCAGGCGGCATTCTATATGGACGTAATCGATTTCCAGGATCTGACCGTGCGTGTTCCCCAGGATATGACCTATTTCGAAATCGATCACCTGGACCGCGACACCTTCAACCAGCAGTTTACCGAGCAGATCCAATCCTGGGATTTTCAAAGCTCCGTCGGCCACGGCTGGCAGACCGAGTTCATCCCCGGCGGGCTCTTCAACAACCCGCGGCTGCGCTATAACGGCATCGTGGACGCCCTGGAGCTGACCCAGACGGGGCCCAACTCCTTTGGCTTCTGGAAGTCTCCTGGCATCCCGATTCGCTCGGGCGCGCTCTATCGCATCGATTTCACCGTCTCCACGCCGGAGACGATCGGCGAGACGCCGTGGTTCCGTTTCCGCACGTCGACGACGTTCTTCGAGTTTTCCCAGGAACTGCTGATCCAGCCCTTCCCAGCGGGCCAGGCCGGGCCGGACGGCGATGGCGAGGTCTATACGCTCTATGGCCGGATGCCGGAAGTCCTCGAAGAAGTCTATGAAGACACCGAGATCGAGCTGGTGCTCTATCTGGATATGTTTGGCTTTGCCGTTGACCGCCCGACGGACGGAACGATTTACCTGGAAGACGTCAAGGTCTGGACGACGGCTCCCTGACCACGGCGCAACCTCCGCCGGGAACTCGATTCATGCCCAAAAAAACGCCGGACGCCTTTGCCCCCCAACCGCCCGCCGGCCACCGCGACTGGTATGCCTTCGAGGCGCTCCGGGCGCTCCCCCGCCTGATCCTCATGGTCGACAAAAATCCGTATAGCCGCACCCATGGCTGTTTCGACCGCAGTTTCTGGCATTACCGCACGATGGATTTTCCCTGTGGCATGAACCAGGAATTCGTGCTGCCCCTCGCGCTGGCCTATAAATACCAGCTTCCCCACAATCGCTATTACGGGCGCGAGCGCCTGCGGGAACTCGCCCTGGCGGGAATCGATTTCGCCCGCAAATGGTCGCACCGCGACGGCACCACGGACGATTATTTTCCCTTCGAACGCGCCATGGGAGCGCTGGTTTTCTCGCTCTATGCGATGACGGAAACGTGCCTGGAGCTGGACGAAAAGCCGGACCGCCACCTGGAGTTTTTCGCGAAACGCGGCGACTGGCTGCTGAACCACAACGAAACGGGCCAGCTCGCCAACCACCAGGCGTTCGCGGCGCTGGCGCTCTACAATGTCTATATGCTGACCGGGGACGCGCGCTATCGCCAGGGCTCCGACGATTTCCGCGACCTGACGCTGAGCTGGGGCCACGAGGAGGGCTGGTTCCAGGAATACGAGGGCGCGGACCCGGGCTATCACAGTTGCTCCATCGCGTTTTTCGCCAAACTCTGGCAGAAATCCAAGGACGAGAAAATCCACCGCGCATTGCTCGGGGCCGTGGACTTTGCCCATTACTTCATGCACCCGGACGGATCCTATGCCGGGGAATACGGCAGCCGGAACACCTATCATTTCTATCCCCACGGCTTCGAGGTCATGGCGCCGTTTTCCGACAAGGCGGGGCAGATCGCCGATTCTTTCCTCCATCGCGCTGCGCCCATGCGCCGCCGCTACTACAACGACGACGACCGCATGGCGGCCCACTATGTGTACGACTGGATCCACGCATGGCGCGATTACCACCAGGGTGAACGCCCGGGGCCCGTGGAGCTGCCGAAGGAAACGGAAGCCACGTGGTTCGACGACGCGCGCATGCTCAACGTGCGCACGCCCGCCTATCACGTGGTGGCCAACGCCTCGAAGGGCGGAACCTTCAAAGCGGTGTCGCCCGGCGGGGCCTTTGCCGGGGATACGGGCCTGATCGGCGAATTGGAAGACGGCCGCGTGGTGGTGACCCACATCGTGGCGGAAAACCGCACCCGCGTTTCCAGGGACCGGCGCCGCATGGTGGTGCGCGGCGTATTTCAGGAGCGGAAATACCAGCTCCCCACGCCGCTCAAGATGATGGTCTTCCGCTTTCTGATGCTGACTGCGGGGCGGTTTAACGCGAACCTCGTGCGGTCGATGCTCCAGAAAATTCTCATCACGCAAAAGGCGCCGCTGGCGATTCGTTTTCGCCGGCGTATAGACGTGCGCGACGATTATCTGGAGATCACCGATGTCGTGCGCAAGCCGCCCGGCGTGCGCTTCAAGCGCCTTTCCGCCGGCACCGACGCGACGAGCATCTACGTCGCCAATTCCAACACCTTCCAGGAAAGCGTGCTGGTGCCGTGGACGGATTTCACGGGCCACGAGGTGGAAGAGCTGAACCGCACCGGCGGCGTCAAAAAAGTGCGCAAATACCGGCCGTGACGGCGATGACCACCCCAGGCAAGGAGCTTCCCCATGACAGAATCCATCGCATTGATCGGAGTCGGTGCCATCGGCCGCGCGCTCGCCGCAAAGCTGATCGAGCAAGGCCACCGGCTCACCCTGTGGAACCGCACGCGGGAAAAAGCGGAAGGCCTCGGTGCCACCGTCGCCGATTCACCGGAAGAGGCGATCACCCCGGGCGTCGTACTGATTTCGGTGCTTTCCGACGATGACGCCGTGGACACGATGTTTGCCGACGGCAAGCTCGCGGAAAAGCTCGGTCCGGAAGGGCTTCACATCGGCGTCAGCACCATCTCGCCGGAGGCCGCCACGCGCCTGGCGGAGGTGCATCGCCGAGCGGAGTCGCGCTATGTTTCCGCGCCGGTCATGGGCCGCCCGGATATGATTGAAAAACAGGTGCACCATTTCCTCCTGGGCGGGGCGCCGGAGGATCGCGAACGCGCGGCGGCGATCCTCGATCCAACGGGCAAGGGATCCTTCGCCTTTGGAGACGAACCGGCCGCCGCCAACGCCGGCAAAATCATCAATAATTTCCTCATCGCCGTTTCCATCAACGCCCTGGGCCAGGCCTTTGTCATGGCCGAGAAAAACGGCGTCGATCCCGCCCAGCTTTACGAACAGGCGACAGGGACGCTCTTCGCCTGTCCGCTCTGGAAATCCTACGGCAAGCAAATCCTCGAGCGCGATTTCCAGGAAACACTGTTCAAACTCTCCCTGGGTTTGAAGGACATGAAGTTGGCCGAGGGCCTGATGGACAGCGGCGAGATACCCTTCGGCCTGCTGGGCCCGATTCGCGACCGCTATACGGAAGCGATGGCCGCCGGCATGGAGGAAAAGGACTGGACGGCGGTCTCGGAAATCATCCGCCGGGAGGCGGGTCTGAAGTAGGCAGATCCCCGTTTGGATCAGCGAGTATGTATTGAAAGACTACGGTACTGGCGCGA
>CAYFUR010000009.1:41999-57466 GCA_964346275.1 uncultured Candidatus Sumerlaeota bacterium | reverse complement strand
GTTGTCTTCCTGGATCAGGTCGAGGAACTGCAGGCCGCGGTTTGTATATTTCTTGGCGATGGAAACCACCAGGCGCAGGTTCGCCTCGACCACCTTCATCTTGGCGATATGCGCCTGCTTTTCGCCCTTCTTGATGCGATCGACGACGACCTTCAAATCGTCGTAGCTGTTGCCCGCTTCCTTCTCCAGCCGCTTGATGTTGCGCTGGGCCATGCGGATGCGCTTGTCCAGCTTGATCAGCTCGTCCAGCGTCTTGCCGGTCCGCTCGTAGAGCGCCTTGGCTTCCGGGCTGTTTTTCTTCGTCTTGCGGACGGCGCGGCGCAGTTCGTCCTCGCTCATCATCGCCTGGAGAATCGTCGACCGGATATCGCTGCTCGCCTTGTCGATGCGGTCGTAAAGCGTCTTCACGCGCTCGGCGATCTGCTCCACGATGGAGAAGTTCAGGTCGATCTTGCGCAGGAGGAGGTAAATCTCCTCGCGCAGCGCCTCCACCCGCTCCTGGGCTTCCGTGACTTCCTCATCGGCCAGCGTCGGATCATCGAGGAGGTCGAGCTTGTCGGCGATTTCTTCATAGTGCTCGAGAACCCGCTTCAGGTTATCGAGAATGATCTTGATGACCCGGGCGCGTTCCTCCGGGTCCGTCTCGTCCACGTTCGCGCGCAGGATATCGTTGAGGTTAAACTGGCCCGTTTCGATTTTCGCGTGGATACGGCCCAGCTCCGCCGCCGTGGCCGACGCCCGGGCGATCGCGGCCATGATTCCGTGGCGGCCTTTTTCAATTTCCTTGGCGAGATAAACCTCCTCGTCCCGCGTCAGCAGGGGCACCTTGCCCATTTCCATCAGGTAGAGCCGCACGGGGTCGTCGATGCGCGCGTTCTCCGCCTCCTGCAGCAGGTCGCGCCGCACGTCACTGATGGACTCCTCGTCGTCCGAGTCGCTCTTGCGGAAATCCGGCATCTTCTTGCGGGGCTTTTCCGCCTCCTTGCTTTTCGCCTTGGTCTTGCCTTCTCCCTTTTCGTCCTCGTCCTCATCTTCACTGAGATCTTTCGCCTCGAAAACGTCGATATCAAGGGACTCGAGTTCCTGCAGGAGGGTGTCCATTTCGTCCGCCGTGAAGTCTTCGGGGAGTCGCCGCGAGAGTTCCTCGTAGGTGACGTGGCCTTTTTCTTTCCCCTCGGAGATCAAGTTTTCCAGATCGTCGGTGTACCGCGGCGTGCTGTTTTTCTTCATATTGTAATGGGATCCCCTTTTCCTTTGGATAAAGGTTGTCTGTGAAGTTGGTGATGTGGGTGGTAACGTGGAGTGCGGCGTGCTGCGCAATTTTTTACTCATTTCGCGCAATTCTGACTCACCGGAGGCGCGTTTTCGCAACAAAAGTGGCGATTACAGGGCGTACTCCACCCTTATATCACTCGGCATGCAAAGGCCATTCCGAGAATCTTCTTGAGGCTCTGAATTTGGACCCGGGCGCCCTCTCCCCTCGTAGAGAACCAGCAGGTTTTCGCAGTCCTGATCGATGATCTGGCTCGACGTCTCTGTTTCCAGCGGCTCCGACCTCGGATCATACCGTCCCCCGATGATCCCTTCGCGCTGGGTCAGTCCCCCACGCCCACCCATCACATCGGCACAGAAGAAATGCCCCGTGGTTTCGTTTCGCCTCTTACCGAGGAATAAGGTGACAAACCCGCCGGGATTTTCGCGGGCTTTTCCGACAGCTTTCTTTTGACTCTCGGCAAGGGAGGGGCTGAATCTATCAGGAGCTTACCCAGAGTGGATTGGAACGACATGGCAGAGAAGAAGACCTTTCGCGCGGTGGCGCTGCTGGATCGGGACGGCACGATCAACGAGGAAGTCGAATACTTGTCCAACCCCGAGGAGATCCGACTGGTGCCCGGCGCGGGGCGGGCGATTCGCGCCCTCAACCGCGAGGGGGTGGCCTGCGTCCTGACGACCAATCAGTCGGGCGTGGCGCGGGGCTATTTCTCCGAGGAGCGCCTGGCCCAGATACACGCCCGGCTTGAGGAATTGCTCGCCGAGGAGGATGCGCACTTCGATGGAATTTACTATGCCCCGTCCATGCCGGATGCCGGCGATCCACGCCGCAAGCCCGCTATCGGGATGTACGAAGAGGCCGCGAAAGATCTCGGCCTCGAGGGCCTGCCCGTCTATTCCGTGGGCGACCGGGCGCTGGACGTGGAATTCGGCCTGAACTGCGGCGGCAAGGGAATCCGCGTGCTGACCGGCCATCATCTCAAATCCGACGTGCCATACGATCCCAAGCACCTTCACGAAACCCGCGCCCGCCGCCAGGTCTTCGTGTGCGAAAATCTGCTCCAGGCCGTCTATACCATCCTGGCCGACTTTATCATCACCGAGCGCAAGGGCGACCGCGCCTTTCGCCAGAAATTCAACGATATCTATATGACCGCGCGGGCCCTGCGCGCCGAACGCGCTCAGCAAAACCGCGTCGTGCTGGCCAACGGATGCTTTGATCTGCTCCATGGCGGCCATGCGAGCTATCTCGCCAGCGCCCGCGCCCTGGGCGACCGGCTTGTTCTGGCCGTCAATTCCAATTCCTCGATCCGGCGCATCAAGGGCAAGGGCCGGCCCGTGCTCAGCGAGGTCGACCGCTTGTCGATTCTCGCCACGCTCCGCTCCGTCGATTACCTGACCATTTTCCACGAAGACACGGCGGATTTTGTCCTCGAAACGCTCAAGCCCGATATCCACGCCAAGGGGACGGACTACAAGTCGGACAATGTCCCCGAGCTGGAAACCTCGCGGCGGCTGGGGATCGAAACCCGCATCGCCGGCGACCCCAAGGAAAACAGCTCGCGCGATATTATCGAAATGGTGGTCGAGCGAGCCAAACAAGGCCTGCTTTAAAAGAGGCTTTCAAAACTCGGTGCAAACAAAACCCTCCCGGCAAGCCACCGGGAGAGTTTTTGATTTCTCAACGGCCAGAGTGGCCGGGGGTTATTCTTCCTCTTCAGGCGCTTCCATATTGTGCCAGACCTCGACCACGTCGTCGTTGTCGTCCAGCGCCTCGATCAGCTTCTCGCACTGCTCACGCTCTTTCCCTTCCAGATGCACTTCCGTGCTCGGCACCTGGGCAACGCTCGAGCCGGTGGCTTTCACGCCTTTGGCCTCCATGGCCTCCCGGACGTCCTGGACGGAATCCGGGTCGCACTCGACCAGGAAATAGCCATCGCCCTGGTTTTCCACGTCCTCGGCGCCGGCCTCCAGCGCCGCCTCCATCACCTGGTCTTCCTCGCCTTCCTCGACCTCGATCGTGCCGCGCCGGGTAAAGAGATAACCGACGCAGCCCGACTGGCCCAAGTTGCCGTTGAACTTAGAAAAGGCGTGGCGGATGTCCGAAGCCGTCCGGTTCTTATTGTCCGTTGTCACCTTGACCATGACCGCCACTCCGCCGGGGCCATAGCCTTCGTAGGTGATCTCCTCGATGGCGGCGCCGCCCAGCTCGCCCGCGCCCTTCTTCACGGCGCGTTCGATATTGTCCTTGGGCATGTTGACATCTTTAGCCGCCTGGATCGCCGTGCGCAGCCGCGGATTCGCCTCGGCATCGCTGCCGCCCAGGCGCGCGGCCACCTGCAGCTCCTTGATAATGCGCGTAAACATCTTGCCGCGCTTTGCATCCACCGCGGCCTTCTTGTGCTTAATTGAGTGCCATTTACTGTGGCCCGACATAGGGGTGTCTCTCTCCTGCCGATAAGTCGTCTTCCGACGCAATGGGGGCCTGCCCGGCGCCAAAGCCACTCCAGACAGGCGGAGAATCTAGGGACCTTCGGCCCGGAAACGTCAAGCGGATGTTGGCAAGCGCGGATTTGGAGGGTGGAAGTTGGAGGTTGGATAGCCGAGGATCAATGGACGAAATCTCTCTGGCGCTCGCTTGTGAACTTCGCCTTCCACCTGGTTTTTCAACCCGGGATGGATGACGCATTCATCCAGTGGGATCACAAAAACTCGTCCTTCTCCGGCGGCCTCAGCAGCCATTCGCGCAGGGCCGTGAGCCGTTCTTCCTCCGGCGAGGTTTTGACCGCCTTGTAGAGCGCCCGCCGGGCACCAATCAGGACGACCAGCTTCTTCCCCCGCGTCACGGCGGTGTAGAGCAGGTTGCGCTTAAGCATGATAAAGTGGCTCGTGTGGAGCAGCACGATCACCGCGGGGTATTCACTCCCCTGCGATTTGTGGATCGTGATGGCGTAGGCCAGCTCCAACTGGTCCAGGCTGTCCGGCGGGTAATGCACGGCGCGCTTGCCAAAGTGTATGCGCGTGGCCCGCGTTTCCGGATGCACGCCGCCAATCACGCCCACGTCGCCGTTATAGACATCGAGTTCGTAATTGTTCGACGTCTGGATCACCTTGTCGCCAATGCGGAAGGACACGCCCGCTGGCAAGGGCTGGCCATCGGGATTGAGCCGCTCCTGGAGCAGGCGATTCAGCTCGTGCGTGCCCAGGGGGCCGCGGCGCATGGGCGAGAGCACCTGGATATCACGGACGGCATCGGCGCCGATTTTTTTCGGAATGCGGTCGGTCGCCATGGCAAGCATCGCATCGATCAGTTCCCCTGGATCCTGGCGGTCGACAAAGAAAAAATCGGCCTCGGGCGTGGCTTTGTCGGGAATGCGCGGGGCGTGGCCTTCGTTGATACGGTGGGAATTGGCGATGATGAGCGACTGCTCGGCCTGGCGGAAAATGACCTCGAGGCGAGTTGTTCGCGCGCGCCCTGACTCAATGAGATCGCGGAGAAACGTCCCGGGGCCGACGCTTGGCAGCTGGTCCACGTCGCCGACGAACACGACTGTCGCGCCATTGGGCAAGGCCCGCAGCAGGCTGAAAGCGAGCGGAATATCGAGCATCGACGCCTCGTCGACGATCAGCAGGTCCACCGGGAGTGGATTCTTCTGATCATGAGTGAAACGCCCCGTGGCGGCGTTCCACTTGAGCAGGCGATGCACCGTGGCGGCTTCCTGTCCGGTGGTTTCCGAGAGCCGCTGGGCGGCGCGGCCCGTGGGCGAACACAGGGCAAAGCTCCTCCGCGAATCCTTCATGATATACAGCAGCGCGCGGACCAGCGTGGTCTTTCCAGTGCCCGGCCCGCCGGTGATGACGCACACTCCCCCGCCGGCGACGGAGCGGATGGCGTCTTGCTGCTGCGGCGCCAGGTGAAAGCGATAGCGCCCCTCGAAGTGGGCGATCCGGTCGTCGACTCCGGATTCAAGGAGCGGACGCGCCTGGCGGGCCAGTTCGCCGATCACTTTCGCAACGCCAGACTCGCAAGCGTAAAGCGAAGGCATGAAATAGCCCGCGTCTGTCTTGCCCACATCCGCGCGCCGTATATATCCGTTGGAGACGGCCTGGTCGATTTCCGACTGAATCCGCTCTGTGGGGAGGCCAAGGAGATCAGCGGCCCGGGCGAGAAGCTGGTCCGGCGGCAGATACGTGTGCCCTTCTCCAGCCGCCTGGTCGAGGAGATGCACAAAGGCGGCCTGAACGCGCTCCGAGGCGTCTTCCGCGATGCCCATTTTACGGGCGATTTCGTCGGCCTTGGCAAAGCCGATGTGGCTGACCTCGAGCCCCGCGCGGTAGGGATTCGTGCGCAGAATCGTCGACGCCTGCTCGCCATAATGCTTGAGCAGCCGGATGGCGATAGCGTTGGAGAGGCCGTATTTCTTGAGAAAGAGCATCGTTTCGCGCTCGGCGCGATGCTGTTCCCACTGGTCGATGATCCGGCGCGCCGTCTTGCGGCCGATCTTTGGAACTTCCGTGAGCAGTTCCGGCATCTCGTCCAGTGTTTCCAGCGTCTTGTCGCCAAAATGCGCCACGATGCGGCGGGCCGTCGTCGGGCCAACGCCTTTCAACATGCCGCTGCCGAGGTAAGCCAGGATTGCGTCCTCCGTGGCCGGTTCGATGGCGACATAACTTTCCACGACAAACGTCCAGCCATAGCGCGGCTCGTCCTTCCACGCGCCATTGATCCGCAGGGGATATCCCGCCCCGGCGCCGTAGAAATTCCCCTTCGCCTTAAATTCCTCCCCCGCTTCCGTTTGAAATGTCACGACTTTGAAGGCGCCGTCTTCGCTGACAAAGGTCTCGCGGACAATATGGCCCTGGAACTGGCTCTGGTCGAGCAAGTCCTGGCGGGGCCGCGGGTTCGTGTTGGGCTTTCGGAACAGGCTCATGAGTCACAGCCTGCGAGGGAGCACGGGCGAAGGCAAAGCGAAAGATGCGCAGCGAGTGCGTTACACGTTGAATTCCGCGTTCCCTTTTCACTCGCGGGTCCAGGGAAAAAGCGCGGCTCAGGCTTCGCTGGAAAGGCCTTCCAGAATTTCTGTATAGACACGTTCCGTGCCCTCCACCATGGCCTTTGCGGTAAAGCGGTCCTCGGCGCGGGCGAGGCCGATATCCCGGTACATTTCCCGGCATTTAGGGTCATTCCACAAAGAAACCAGTGCCTCGGCCAGGGACTCGGCGTCGAGCGGCGGCACAAGATCGCCAGTCACGCCGTGCTGAATCACATCGGGAATGCCGCCGGTGCGCGTGGCCACCGCGGGCACGCCTGCGGCAAGCGCGTCGATCAGCGCCGTGCAGAGCCCCTCCAGCTTGGACGGCATGGCGAACAAATCAAAGGCCGCGTAACAATCCGCAATATCGTCACGATGCCCCGCAAGATGGATGGCCTCCGGGTTGGATTCGCGGATTTCCTCGAGCCGCGCGCGCATTTCTCCGTCACCCACGAAAACGACCCGCGCTCCGGGGAGTTGTTCGCGAATGAGCGGCGCCGCATCAGCGAGAACCCAGGGCGCCTTGTGGTCCACCAGGGATCCCACAAACCCGATGAGCGGTCCGCAATCTTCGCCAAGCCATTCACGCCGCAGGGCCGTGCCGTCTCCTCCCTGGACGCGCTCGGGCTCGATTCCGCTATGGACAATTGTGATGTGTTCCCGCGCGATGCCCCCCTCCATAAGGACGTCCGCGACTCCCTGGGAAATGGCGATGTAGTGTTGGCCGGGGGCGAGATACTTTCGGCGTGAAAGCCAGTTTTGCCCGACGGGAAAATCGACGCGCCGCGTTGTTACCATGGGGAGGCGCTGCGAGAATCCCGCGACGGCAAGCGTGTGCGAGTTGCCCGTGTGGGCATGAACAAGATCCGCTTCGAATTCGTCGGCGGTCTGGCGAACCCAACGGGAAAGCAACGGGCCGCGGATTCCCAGGAATCCGGGTGGCTGGAAGGTGCGCACGGTGAAGCCTTCGGCCTTCATGGCTTCCGCCAGTTCACTCCCCTTCCGTGCAACCAGGATTTGTTCGTGGCCGCGCTCTCGCAAACCGCGCATGAGCAGCGCCACCTGGCGTTCGCCGCCGCGGAATCCTGTTTCGGTGTTCAGTTGGAGAACGCGCATAAGAGGAGATCGCCGGAAATCTAAAAAAGATTTCCGGCGATCCCTTTGGAAAGGTCAAGCTCAGCGATAATTGGTTTCGTTTCCGGTCGGCTGCTCGGCCCGCTGGGGCGGTTCCCTGCGCGGCGGGCGGTCCCGCTCCTGGTCGCGACGGAAACGGGGCTCAGGACGCTCCGGTTCCCGCGGCTGGCCAGCCTGCTCGCCGCTTGTTCCGGTATTCAGCGTGGCGCTTCCGAATCCCGCGGAAGGCACATAGTTCCCCTCACCCTGATCCTGCTGGTAGGCTTCCTGGCGTTGGCGCTGGAGTTCGCGAAGGCGCTCGAGGGTCGCCTGCTCCTCCTCCGTGTCGCCGGAAAGAAGGTCATCGAGATTTTCCGGAACTTCGAAGTCCTCCGCTTCCACGCCGGATTCGCCCTGCTGGGGGGCTGGGGACTCGCCAGCTTCCGGCGAGTCCTCGTTGAGGTCGAACTCACCGGGAACCCGTTCGTAATTGGTAACGAGGCGGCCGCGGCGGCCATCGACAGTCGTCGGACGCGGGAGAACATCCTCAACAATCGTCGGCGTGATAAAGATCATCAGGTTCGAGGCGCTCTTGGTCGAGCCCTTCGTGCCAAACAGGCTGCCGATATAGGGCAGGTTGACGAGAAACGGAAAACCGGAATTGGTGGTCGAATTGCTGTCGCGAATCAGGCCGCCGATCATACGGGTCTGGGCGCTGGGAATTTGAAGCGTCGTTTCCACCTGCTGGCGATCGCGGCCCACCACGCGAACCTGGTTGCCGCTGCCGTCGGGGATCAACTCGGTAAACGCTTCGTCATTATCGATCTGCAGTTCCATCTCGATCAAGTAACTGTTCGAGATGGAAGGCGTTACTTCAAAAGTCAGACCTGATGTGACCGTGGATTGGCTGCTGGTGCGCCGGCTGGTGCCGGTGTTATTATCGTCGAAGAAGGTCGTGAGAAAGGGCGTTTCAGAACCGACGAAGATCCGCGACGTCTGCTGGTTCTTGACCAGCACGCGCGGCTGGAGCAACACGCGCGTGTTGGAGTCCTCGAAGACAGCCTTGTATTGAAGCAAAACTTCGTCGTTCAGATAATTGCCGGTGATGGTTTTGCCCGAGAGAGTCAGGTTGGGAAAAATGTCGTCCGTCCCGGTGAAGCCAAGGCTGCCGGCAAAACTGCCTCCTCCCTCATCGCCGCCTCCACCGAACCCTCCACCGCCAAGAGCGCCCTGGCTGGCCGCGGAAAGCAAATCCTCGGAGACGGCAAATTGCGACAGCCCCACGTCGAACTGGCGGTCGAAGCGGGTCGACAGAATCTCGCCCTGGACGAGGACCTGTTTCACTGGCTGGTCAAATCCGGCAAGCACCTGTTCGACCCGTTCGTGAACCTCAGGCACGTCCTCCAGAATAAAGACGCCCTGCTTTTCGTTCACTTCAAAGAGCAACTGGTCATTGTCGGTGCGAATAGAATCGATAATGGCTTTCAGGTCTTCCAGGTCTTCCCCTTCGATCCCGATGTTGTTCACGTCGTAAATAACGATTTCCGGCCCCACATCAAGGATGTCGATGAGCAGCTCCATTTTTTTAATGTTGGAAAGCAGATCGGTCACAATAATCTGGTGGGTTTTCGTATCCACCTCGATCGTGCCGGGCTCGGATTTGTAATTCTCGATTTTCTTGGCAATGTCCTCCACATCGGCGTGCCGGATATAAAAGACACGCACAACAAGCTGGACGTCAATTTCCCGGATAAACCTCTCTATTCGCTCAAGAGCCTGGGGCAAATCGTTCACAATCAGTTTATTCGTTCGATCGTCCGCGACCGATGATCCGACATTGGGTGTCAGAAGGCCCTTGATTGCCCTGTCAAGCTCCGAAGCTTTCACATTGTTGGGCCGGAAGACCTTCTGAATAACACGCTTGGGCAGGATGTTCTTTTCGTAGTAATCCCGGTCCGCGATGCCATAGTCCCCGTTATCCTCTCGCCACCAGACCCAGTTATTGGGGTTGGCGAGCATATTGAGCACGCTCTCAATCGGCTGATCTTCGGCAATGATCGTGACCCGGGAGCCGGGAACCTTGCCAAATGGGGACACCGTGGCATCGATCTGGGTAGAAATCACCGCCAGAACGCTGTCGATCCGGCCATCGTTAGTGGCGACGGTGACCAGGTTTTGGCCCCCTTCGCCTCCCTCTTGCTGCTGGGCCTGCTGGCCTTCCTCCCCTTGGGCCGGAGCATGGCCTGGAAGGAAGATGCTGACAGCAAAGCCGAAGAATAAAAGTGCAAGAAAAACGAACGGGGGTCGAAGGTCAGAAGGGTTCCGGCGGAAGGTCATCAGGCGCTCCATGTATTCTGCGTCGCGGAGAAAGCTCGTAAGATTTGGGTTATCCCCTGAGTCAAGACCGGGGAAAAAGTCAAAAGGTTAGCCCCCGAGAGGCCATTTCCGGGGGAGGGTGGAGGCAACGTCCCATGGGTGTCATCCAAAAAGAACGGGTGCACAAGGATGCTTCGCCTCCTTTGCGAAAGACAGAAGGCGGCGCTCCGGCTGTCCCCCGCTCCTCCTCCAACACGGCGAGTCATTCCGCGGGCTCTGGCACATCATAGGCATCCAGGAACGCCGCCAACCGGTCCAGCGATTCAGGATCCGAGCGGACAAACAGGCGATTCGTCCGCTGCTCATGATGATAACGCCCGCCGTCGAGAAGACCGAGCCGCTTGGCCGCGGCAACGAACTCCATGGGATGGGCATATTCGAGGTGGAACGTCCGGATCACCGTATCATCGCCCGTGGGAACCAGCGTATCGCCGGAAGCATCCGTCGCTTTGCGTGGCCGCGCGTCCAGTTCCTCGACCAGTTGCTCGATGCGCTCTAAGGCTTCCCGCTGATCATTCACGATCAGTTTATTGGTGCGTTTGTCGACAACGGACGAACCGACGTTGGAGGTCAGGAGTCCCTGGATTGCACGCTCAAGCTCGGAGGCTTTCACGTTCTTGGGTCGGAAAACCTTCTGCAACGTGTCATCATCCGGCAGCACCTCCTGCTCGTAATATCCCCGATCGGCCATGGCGTAACGGCCATCGTCCTGGCGCCACCAGACCCAGTCGTTCGGCTCGGACAGCATCGACAGAACATCTTCCAGGGGCTTGTCCTCGGCCATGATGGAAACACGCGACCCCGGCACCTCGCCCATGGGGATGATGGTCGCATCCGTTTGGGCGGATAACTCTTCGAGGAGGCGATCTATCCGGCCATCATGGGCCGCAATGGTGACGCGCTCCTCGGCCTCGCCGGCAGCAGGCTCGTCCGCTTCCGCGGCTTTCTGTTCCTGCCGGCGCTTCTGAATCAATTCCCGGATTCTTTTCTCATGCGCGGCAAGGCGCTTCGCCCGGTCTGAAGATGGGCCATCCGCCGCCTTCGATTCGCCTTGGGCGGATTCCACTGGATCGCTTTCTTCCGCCGTTTCATCCGCCGGCATCAGAACGATGCGTCCGGCGTCTTTTTGATACCATTTCCAGCCTTTCGCCGCAGCCATCATGTCGAGCGCTTCCTCCAGCCGCACATCCCCCACCATCATGATCAGCCGTTCTTCCGGGGAAATCCCCTGCAGCATGATTTCCACGCCTGTGTGCCCTTCGATTCGGTCGATGATACGGGAAATCGGCGCACTGCGCTCGGAAAGCACCAGCCGCTGGGACAGGAGGCCGCTCTCCTCCGGCTCCTCGTCTTCCTGATAAGCCTCATTTTCCGCTTTTCGTTGATCGATCAGGCTCTGAACTCGATCGCGGTGCTGTTCGAGCCGATCCTCTTTCGCAGCGCTCTCTTCCCCAGGAAGAGAGGGAGCAGCGAAGACAAGAATGGAAAGAGCAAGAAGAAGAGACGTGGTTTTCACGGCAAGGCCTCCCTGGCAGGATCAGTGTATCCGGAAGAAAGCGCAGCAAACGGGGGGCCGTTGTGCGCCGCGGGCCATGGAAAGGCTTGGCCTCTGATTTTGAATGACTTGCATTCCAAAAGACAGCCTCCAGAGCAACTCTGTCGCTGTTCGGGAATTGTGATATCACGCCAGCCCATCGTAACTTTCCGGCATCGCATCAAACCAAGGCTGCTTCCCACCCGGTGGAAAGCAATTTCCCTTTCCTCCCGTGGCGCCCGTGGAGAGGCTCCCGCCCATGAATATTCTCTTTATCGGCGACATCTTTGGAAACCCCGGCCGCCAGGCCGTAAAAAAGATCCTCCCCCGGCTCAAAAACGAGCGGGAAATCGATCTTGTCATCGCCAATTGCGAAAACGCGGCGGGCGGCAAGGGCATCACGGAAAAAGTCGCAAAGGAACTCTTCGACGCCGGGTGCGAAATCCTCACCGGCGGCAACCACATTTTTCAGCAGAAAGCCAGCCACGACTATATCGACCGCGAAGACCGTCTCGTCCGGCCCCTGAATTATCCCCCCGGCGCGCCGGGTCGAGGCTCGTTGATCCACGACAGCTCCGCAGGGCCCTCCGTGGGCGTGCTCAATGCCTGTGGCCGGACCTTTATGGGCACGCACTATGACGACCCCTTTCGGGCTCTCGACGGCGCCATCGATGAGCTGCACCAGGAAACCCGCCTGATCATCGTCGACTTCCACGCCGAAGCCACCTCGGAAAAGATCGCCATGGGGTGGTATCTCGACGGCCGGGTCACCGCCGTCCTGGGCACCCACACCCACGTGCCGACGGCGGACGAGCGCATCCTCCACAAAGGGACTGCGTATATCACCGATGTTGGGATGACGGGTCCCTACGACTCGGTCATCGGAAATGACCGCGACACCGTGCTGGAAGCGATGCTGACCCAGCGGCTCAAGCGCTGGGAAGTCGCCAAGCCCCACGAAGTCAGCCTCAACGGCGTCATCCTCCGCGCCAACCCGGAAACGGGAGAAGCCCTCGGCATCGAGCGAATCCGCGTGGAGATGTGACTCGCCTCACTCCCGCACGCAGGGGCCCTCAAACTGGGTCGTGGTGATATACGTGCTGCAATCGAGTGGTTGGTCGCTGGGAATTCCGCCCAGGGCACGTTCCACCGGGCCGAAAACCTGGCGCCCGATCAGGTGGTCGATGTAGTCGCAGGGAACGATAACGTCCCGCTCCTCCGTCGTGAAAAGCCAGGTATCCCCGGCAAAAAGCGTCGCGCCGCCCGCGACCGCTTCCACCGTCCAGCTATACGTCGTCAGGCTGTTGAGCTGCACTCCCGCATCGGCGAGATCCAACTCGGTCGTGTTGCTGTCGATTTCCAGGGGCTGGAATCCAATGCCTCCCGGGATCGCGAGATAGACGCGGTAGCCCTGGGCCCCCGGAACACGCTGCCAGCGCAGCGTCGGCTGGGTCGCCACCTCCGCCGCTTCGTTCGACGGCGAGGACAGCGTGAATTCCGAGAGCGGCGTCACCGTAAAAGTCTGCCAGTTCCCATAGTTAAACCGAACCGCTTTGCCGTCCGACGCGCCGACGCGCCAGGCATAGCGCCGGCCCGGAACAAGCGGCGTCAGATCATACTGCCATTCCGGGCGATTCAGAATACCGCTTGCCGCAATCGGCGGCGTCGTCGGCTGTCCTCTGCTCCCGATCGTCGTGATTTCCACGAAGTAGCTGAGAGCCGAGCGCGAAATCTCCCAGCGAAAGAGCGGCGTTCCGCCCACGCCCTCGGCAAAGGCCTGGGGAGTGAGCAGGTCGAAGGATGTCAGATCCGTTGTATCGAACACACGCGGCCCATCCAGGTTCTCCCGGGACTCATCATCCCGAATCGCCTCCACCCACCAAAGGTATGTGCTTTCCGATTTGAGCTTCTGATGCCCGGGCAGAAGAAAGCTGATCACCCCGGTTCCTGTATTCACCTCGCTCGTATAGACAGGGTTTTGCGACCCATTGCCGACAAGCTCCACAATGTGGAAGACATACTTCTGCGCCCCTTCCGACGCTTCCCAGCGGAATTCCGGCTGCAATGGCAGCTTCTCCTCGTTTTCCGCCGGTATGATCAGTTCAAAATCGCGCAACCCCGTCGTCGTGAAACGGACCACGCCGCCGATATTGACGAGGGAATCATCCCCCCGATGCGCCGTTACGGAGAGGTAATACGCCTTGTCTCCCTCCAGCGGTGGATCGGGCCATTCATAGGACGATGCCGTGATATCTTCCACCACGCGAAGCGGCTCGCTCCCCGGTCCGCCGTCGACCTCCGGCCGCACGGCCAGCGTGTATGTCTCCGCGTTCTCCGACGGCTCCCAGTTAAAGCGCGGCTTGATCCAAAGTTCCTCGTCCGGCTGGGGCGTCAGAATGGCAAAACCCCCGAGAGGAGGCAGCGCCTCGATACTGAACGGGCGCGGCCCGCCGGAGTTCTCCGTCTCGCCAATGATATTCTTGGCGAAAACCTTCACTTCATAGCGCGTGCCCCGTTCCATCTGGCTGGAGTCGAAGAAAAAGAAGGAATTCCCGATGTCCTCGATGGAGAACTGGGCAGGATATTGGGGCTGGCCCCCTTCATAGCGCGCAAGAGTCACGTCGTAATTATCAGCATTGGAAGACCGCTCCCAGGCGATCTGGAACTCTTCCCCGAAAGGAAGCTCGTCGTTCGTTTCCGGTGCCAGGATCTGGAATTCTCCCGGCGGGGCCATCACGGCCAAGGTGATGTCTTCCGTACCAATGCTGCCGCGCGAGCCGAAGAGATCCTCCGCGAGAATATCGAGCGACACATCGAAATCGCCTTCCGCATCCGTCGGCGTTACTTCCAGCGTATAGCTCTTGCTATCCCCCCCGCCGAGAAACGTATAGCCGGAGGAATCGATACGGGCGTTCCAGCCGCTCGGCGCCTCGTCGACCTGGAGATCGAAGAACGTCGCCGCCCCCGTATTCCTCAGGACCACATTGATTTCCGTGGTCTCTTCCGTCGGGATCAATGTCGGGCTGAATTCGTCAATCGTGGCGCTTATGCCAAACTGGGCCGGCGCCTGGCCTGCCTGGAGAAGCGAGAACAGGGCAGAAAAACACGCGAGGGCGATGCGGAATGAGAACTTCAACGAGGATTCTCCCTTTCGGACTGAGATTCGTCGGCGGCTGATGTTTCGCCTGGAGAGTTGTCGGGCCCCTCGGAGTGCTGGACAAGCCTTTTCAGGCGTTCCTGTTCGGCCTGCTGGGATGGGCTGGGGGCCAGTTCGTCGTCTTCCAGCGCATCCGGCGCTTCGCCGCGCTCCGCCAGTTCCTTCTCCTGCCGGCGGCGCCGGGCCTCCTGCTCCGCCTCGGCAAAGTAGGCCTCCAGGTTCTTCTCCCGCCGGTCGCGCTCCTCCTCCTTCTTCTTCCGGCTGGTAAGCACCCGCAGAATCACGTAGCCGATGCAGACCATGAGCCCCAGAGCAATAAACGAAAAGTATTTCGTCAGGGGGGCGTTCCAGTCGGCCTGTGCGAGCATTTCGAGCACCGCATTCACTCCTTCATGACCCAGTAGGCGCGGCGCTCGGCGCTTTGAAGGCGAAGGCTCCGGCCATCGCTGTGCTCGAAGGAACGCAGCACATGGGGATACTCCGCATCGAAAAGATACCACAGCCGCCGCCCGTCACTGGTCGTCAACTCCGCGCCCCACCCCTCGGCTTCCTCTGTAACCGCGAGTTCGGCTGGCGAAGCATTCGGTTCTGGCGCCTTAGTCGTCGTCTGGTTGTCGTATAGATTCAACCGCGCCTCCAGCCCATCCTCGAAAGGCAGGGCGCGGAGAAGAAGAAAGAGTTCTTCCTCGAAAAAATCGTTGGGTCCGGCCGCGATTTCGCGCCGGCCCGATCCTTCGCCATCCCAGTAGGAATGAAAAACCTGAAGCGGCTGGTTATTCCACAACTCGAATTGCTTATAGGTCGTGCCGCACCATTCCTGGCTGCTCACCGCAAGCTTCACCGTGCGGGAAAACTGCGAGCGGTCGGCAAACACGCTCGCCATGTAGTGGTACGGATAGTTCGGCGTCTGGATCGTCGCGACCTGGTTTTGCTTGATCACGGGCAGAATCGGCTTCTGGCCGTAAGGCCAATCGGCCTTCAC
>CAYFUR010000009.1:0-41899 GCA_964346275.1 uncultured Candidatus Sumerlaeota bacterium | reverse complement strand
TTTGCTTGATCACGGGCAGAATCGGCTTCTGGCCGTAAGGCCAATCGGCCTTCACGTAATACTCGCGGTTAAAATCCTCGGCGACGGTGATGAGCCGCAGCACATGCGGCCTTGGACGGCCATAGAGAACCCGGCTCGCATCGTAGGCCGCCACCTCGGCCTGGCCATCGTTCCAAAGCGGATCCTCTGCGAAATCATCCCTGAGCAGGGTATTCAGAGCCTCCGGGCGCGAACCGTCCTGAGCCAGCAGCGGCCCGGCTGTCAGGCAGATCAAGAAAACAAGAAGATTGGAAAGTTGTCTAGACACCATCGAGATAATCCTCTGGAAGCAGGGTTATGATTTTTTCCGACCCCGGGGCAATCTGGGTCCAATCCGAGACGTA
The DNA here is from genome assembly GCA_964346275.1 of uncultured Candidatus Sumerlaeota bacterium. GTDB lineage: Bacteria > Sumerlaeota > Sumerlaeia > SLMS01 > SLMS01 > CAYFUR01. The sequence goes on along the minus strand of CAYFUR010000009.1, from coordinate 41,516 downwards.
GCGCCTTCCGTCCTCCGTCTCGAATTCGGCCCGGGCCCGGCCGTTTGGCTGGTTGTCGATTTCGAAAAGCTTGCGGTCCCAGCGAAAGCGGCTTGTATATTCGACTCCCTGCCGGTTCTGGTGCGTATAGACAAATGTCCCGGGCCGCATCTCCTCGCCTTCATCCAGGATAACCGCCGCACCAACCGTGTGAAGGCGAAGGGGAAGGTTGATTTGCTGCACTGGAGGCGACGGCGACACGGTGATATCCAGCCCCGCATCCGCCCGGACATTGCGCCCCGGAGAATAGACGACCACGTCGTAGTCGCCGGGCATGGCCATGGACGCGTATTCGCCGGAACCGCGCACATCGATATACGCCGAATCGCCTTCAGGGCTTTTTGGAAGCAGCTCGATATGGAGCCGCCCCACATTATTTTCCTGCCCGTTCCGGGAAACGGTCCCGCCGATCTGGATCATGCCGTTCAGATCAAAATCGACTTGTTCATACTCCGAAAGCTCAAGGTCCACATCCTTTTCGCCAAGCAAAACGCGGTTTCGGGTGAGGAGCTGGACTGTATAGCGCCCCGCCTCCAGGCCATCGAAACGGAATTGGTTTCCTTCCACGGCCTTCAGATCCTGGCGCCGGACGTTGCTCAGCAGCAACACCACCAGATTCTGTTCGGCCTCGCCGCGCAACACCTCTCCCGTAATGCCTCCAGCGGAAACCATGCGGATTGACACCGGTTCGATTTCCACGCCGGGTTCGACCGTCAGGGAAACGTCGTTTTCCTGAATCAGGTTCTCCGCGGAGGCCTCCAGGGAAATCGTGCCCGCCGCGACATAGTCAAATCGGAAGGTGCCATCGTCGGCCGTGGAAGTGCTGCGTCCACCCCCCCGGCGCCCGCGCCAAGGGTTTCCACCGCCAAGCATATCGTCACGTTCGAGTTGCACGCTGACGTCGGGCAGCGGCTCTCCATCCGCCTTCACGACGGTTCCTTCCAGCGTGGTGGAAAAATCGAGGGAAATGGCAACCTCTTCCTCCTCGCCGCCCGGCGCGAAGTCCACTTCTTCATGGCCATAGAGGCCGTTGCGCTCGCCGCCCGCATCATGCGCGAACACATGCACCTTGTAATTCCCCGGATCGAGCGGCTCGGTGATCGGCTCTTCCTGGGCCACCACGGTGCGTTGAACAAGAGCGCGGCGGTCGAAATCAGCCTGGCCGGCAGCGGAGATGATATACTCGAAATCGGAAATCCATTCGCCCTGGTGATAGACGCTGAAGACGATTCGCGACCGCCGGTCGAGCACGATTTCCAGCGGGCTGTCTTCGAGAAGCACCTCTTCCAATTCCTTCGATTCATAGCTGGGATGATCGGCCTGGAGATTATAGACACCGCGCCCGGGATCCAGGTTCCCAAGCGTGAAACGCCCCTGCGAATCCGTCTGGACGGATTGCTCCCCGGCCTGTGCCCACGTTCCACGCCTTCTCGGGATTTCTTCCGCGACCGTTGCGCCAGCGATCGGCTCGCCCTCCTGATCCAGGACAACCCCCTCGATCGCCTCCCCTTCCTGAAGCTGGAAATCCACGCCCTCGCGCGCCTCTCCCGGCTCCAATTCAAAGGATTCCTGAAGAGTGCGGGCATTGGCAACGGGCTGGCCTTCCGCCGGCTCCACCTGGATCGTCACCGTTCCGCTACGCACGTTTTCAAACAGGTAGCGCCCGTTTTCGTCTGTATAGGCAGTCGAGCCTCCGGGAAAGGCATTCCGGGGGCGGACCATGGAGCGAAGCGGCATGCGGGGCGCGGGTTCGCCGGACCCCTTGGTAACCGTGCCCGAGACGGACCCAGTCGGCTGGAGCACCAGCTCGGTTTCCACTACGGTGGAATCATCCTGGAAGGAGAGGGAGTCCGCCGCGAACCCATCTTCGGAGTCCGCCGTCACCCGGAATTGTCCCTCCAGCCAGAACGAAATCTGAAAGCGCCCATCGGATCCTGTCGCCGCATCGGGCAGCGCTTCCATCCCTCCCCCGCCGCGCAGCCAGTTGGGCGAAAAAACCTCGACGGTCGCGCCGGATGCCGGCGTCTGCCCGTCAGACTGATAGACAGTGCCCCGGACGGTCCCCGGGCGCGAAAGCTCGACGCGGACTTCGTCCCGTTCACCGGACTCGCTTCGGACGCGCTGGGTGATCCACTCACCCTGCCGGGCGGCATAGGGAGGCGGCGGCTGGTAGGCGATCGTCGCCGGATAGGAGAACAGCTCCATCTCGACCACATGATCGATGGAAATCTGAAAGCGGCCCTCGCGATCGGAAAGAACCGGCGACGCGGGAGGCGCCACCGCCTCGCCATCGCGGGACTGGGCCGCCTTCCCCACGGGGACACCCGCCACCGGCGCACCTGTTTCCTCGTCGACAACCATGCCGGAAATCTGGATGGGAGGCTTAAAGCGCAGGTTCACCCCCTTGTCGTCGCCCGGTTCAAGCAACACCTGGTTCCCAGTCGAACGGCCCGCCGGGCGCCCGATCCCCGCGATGACGAGCTGCCAGCCCGCCTCCAGCGTGGGGAAGGAGTAGCGCCCCTCTTCATCGGTGGTTGTGAACTGTTCGTGAAGGTTTGGCGGTTGCCGCGAATAGGTAAAATCGGGATTTGGGCCGTCGTTCATGTGGATGGATTTCACGGGCACACCGGCAGCGGGCGATCCATCGGCATCGAACACGCGGCCATGCACGGCGGCCTCGCCCGGCCTCAGCACAATCTCCACACCCGTATCGCCCGCCCGGCGGTTTTGCGCCATGGCCGGGAGATATCCATCCTTCCGCGCAATCACCGTCAGCGGCTCGCCGACGGCCAGGCCCGCCAGTTCGAATGTGCCATCTCCCGCCGTTTCCACCACGGGAAAGGTCTCGTTGGGGTTGTCCGTGCGCAGACCGGTGAAGGAAACCTCTCGAAATTGCCCCACGGAGGCTCCGGCAATCGGCCGGCCTTCGGGATCGACGACACGCCCTGTGATCTCTCCCCCGGGATCCAGGACAAAATCCCGCCGGATTTCCCGTGGCTCGCCGCCCCCCACCATTTGCGGCAGGTTGCTGATCGAGGCGGCATAGTCCTCCGCCCGCGCCGAAATGGCCGCCCCGTCCTGGGGCAGATTGCCGCCGTCCAGCAGAATCTCGTAACGCCCCTGCCCGTCCGTCCTCGTTTCCGCAACGGGCGACACGAACTCTGGCGATTCGTCGAAATAGAGCGCAATCCGGGCATCGGGAATGACCGCGTCCGAGCCCGCCTGCGACACCACGCCGTAAAGCCGCCACGGGCGGGCCGGCTGACTCTCCGTGGCTGCCGGGCGTGGTGTCATCTCGGGCCGTGCCACAATCTCCCGGACCGCGGGAGGCGCCTCCGCCCTCGGCTCATCCGCTTTCTGAGAGAGGGCCTCATCTCCTTGTTGCGTGGAGATTTCCTGGGCGTCTGGCTGAAAAAGAATCAGGACAATCGCGGCGAGCAGAATCACCGCGAGGCATCCTCCGAGAATGGCGTGTTGGCGGCGCATGGGGTCCTCCCTGGGTGCGGCGGGGCAATATCCTCGGACCAGACAATAAGGAACGGCCGGAATTTTGCGCAACCGGACTTTACTTTGACGGGTTGTCCCTCCCGTTGTTTTGATCACTGACCAGCCCCAAGGAGCATCGGTTTAATATGGATTTCCGCTTCGAGAAGTTTGATCCCAACGTCCCCCGCGAGATTAATCTCAATAAACTGAAGAATCTCTTTCTCGATCTCCTCAATCAGACCTCGGGAGACGTGAATCAGGCCCTGCGCTACATGGAGGGACTCTGGGACCGGCACAACCTCGAGAACGCGACCGGGATGAGCTTCGAAGAGTTTCGCGACTACCTCGAAGAGCAAGGGCTCCTCTCCAAAGAAGAAGGCCCCGGCATGGGCGCGGGCAACTACCAGCCCACCCGCAAGGCCGACGCGGAAATCCAGCGCCAGGCATTCGAGGAAATCTTTGCCGACCTCAAAAAAGACAATAAAGGCAACCACCCCGTCCCCCGGCCCGGCGAGGGGGGTGAAAGGCTGCCGGAGACTCGCCCCTACGAATTCGGCGACAACATCCAGGACATCAACTTCGTCAGCTCCATCGGCAACGCGATGCGCCGCTCCGGCATGGACGAATTCACCATGGGTGAGGAAGATCTGGAAACCCACGAACGCGAGGCACTCACCTCCTGCGCCACGGTGATCCTCATCGACATCAGCCACTCGATGATTCTCTACGGCGAGGACCGCATCACCCCGGCAAAGAAAGTCGCCATGGCCCTTGTCGAATATATCCAGCAGCAATATCCCAAGGATGTCATCGACCTGGTGCTTTTTGGCGACGACGCCATTCCCGTCGAGATCGACCGCATCCCGCGCGTCAAAGTCGGCCCCTATCACACCAACACGAAGGCGGGCCTCCAGGCGGCGCTGAAGATCCTGCAAAAACGCAAGCAGGCCAACAAGCAGGTCTTTATGATTACCGACGGCAAGCCCTCGGCGATCTGGGAAGCGGGCCAGCTCTACAAAAACCCCTTCGGCCTCGACCCGAAAATCGTCGCGCAGACTGTCAACGAAGCGGCCTATCTCCGCCGCAAGGGCATCACTATTACGACCTTCATGATCACCGATGATCCGTATTTACAGGACTTCGTGGACAAGATGACCCAGGCCAACAAAGGCCGCGCGTATTACAGCTCGCTGGATACGCTCGGGCGGTTCATCTTCGCGGACTACGCGCGGAATAAGAAGAAGCGGGTTTGAGCGTCGAGGGTCGAAGGTCGATGTTGGTGGTTGGATTTTCTGAAAATGATCCGGAGGGTGTATAGACAAAAACCATCCCCCGGTTAATCACAAAACAATGAGACAAAGCAGCGGGGAAAGATATCTCACCCGTTCACTTCCGCCGGGTTCTCCACATCGGCCGGCGACTCACCCCTCCGCGGGGCGTGGGCAATGGGCAGCGTGAAAAAAAAAGTCGATCCGCGGCCCGGTTCCGAATCCACCCACACTTCGCCGGCGAGGGACAGCACCAGGTGCTTGACGATGGAAAGCCCCAGGCCGGTGCCCCCCGCTTTACGCGAGCGGGCCTTGTCCACCCGGTAAAACCGCTCGAAAATCCGCTCCTGGTGTTCGGCGGGGATGCCGATTCCCTCGTCTTCGATCATCACATATATCATTTCGTGCTGCACGCGCGCCGTGACACGGATTTCCGATCCGGGCTCGGAATACTTGATCGCGTTTTCGATCAGGTTGATCAGGATGCGCTCGACGGCGCGGGCGTCCGCATTCACGTCGGGCAGCATCGGCGGCACGGCGTTGATGATGGTGACGTCTTTTTTGCTCGATTCGTTGAGCAACGTCGAGATGGCGTCATCCACAACATCGGCGAGTTGCATTGGCTGGATTTGCAAGTGAACGGCTTTCGATTCGATGCGCGAGAGGATCAGCAGATCCTCGATCAGGGCATGGAGGCGCTGGGCATGCTGGTCGATGATGGGCAGGAAACGCTGATAGGGCGGCTGTTCGTCCTTCCCAACCGGTTCCAGACAGGTATCGACATAGCCGCGGATCGCCGCCAGGGGGGTCCGGAGTTCGTGAGACACATTCGCGACAAATTCCGATCGAAGCTGGTCGGCCTGGCGCCGCTTGGTAATATCAATCGCGGTAAGCGCCAGGCCGCGCTGGATCTGGTCGTCGGAGTATGGCTTCACCATCACCAGGACATCGCGCCGGGGGGTCGTGGAGAGACGGGCTTCCAGCGAGGCCACGCGGGATTCAGCCCGCGCATCCTCCAGGCGGCGGATGATCGCTGGCCCATCCTCCGGAGCAAAAGACTTCGCAGCGAGGGTTTCACCTTCGCTCGTGCGAAACATGCTGATAAAGGCCGGGTTACAGAAAAGAACCTGCCGATTGCTGTCGATCAACGCAAGGCCTTCGGACATGGCGCTGTGGATCGCGTGGAGCCGCCTAAGGTCCTGTTGGATCTGCGACCAGGCCTCCCGGCCCAATTGGTCGTAATCCATGCTGCGCACGGAAAGCCCATTCGCCTCGGAAAGGCGCCCAGTCTCGCGCAGCAGGCTGTTGACGACCCGTTTCCAGCGCCGCTCGACCATTTTGCGGGCGCGATGATGCCGAAGAACAATCAGCCAGACCGCCACTCCGCCCACGAGGGCGCTCACAACACAGGCAAGGATTGTCGTGGAAAGCGGCACTCGCACAGGCTCCCCGCAGCTTGACAGGGCTGCTTTGAATCTCTGAATTGATGGTCCCGCCGGTGCCTCAGATCAAGTCCGCATTTTCGCCCGTGCGGCCTTCTTCCACTTCTTCCGGGCTGAGCGGCGGGCGCCCGGAATCGGCAAAGCGATAGCCCACGCCGCGAATCGTCTCGATGTATGCCGACGCCACGGGGCCGATTTTCTGGCGCAGGCGCTTGATGTGGGTATCCACGGTGCGATCCGTCACATTGTGAACATACCCCCAGACGTTTTCCAGCAGCTTGTGGCGCGTGAGAACCTTGCCGCGCCGAGTGATCAGTTCCTGGAGCAGCCGGAATTCCGTCGAAGTCAGGGTGGCCGGCTCGCCCTCGATGAAAACTTCAAAGCGCTCGGGGTCCATACGAATAGGGCCGAACTCGATCAGGGCGCTGGGATCGGTAGGTTCCCCGCTGACCCGGCGCAGGACCGCCTTGATCCGGAGCATCAATTCGCGCGGCGAGAAAGGCTTCGTCACATAGTCATCCGCGCCCAGTTCCAGACCCACCACGCGGTCCACTTCATCCGCTTTCGCCGTCAGCATGATAATCGGAATGCCGGCCGTCTTCTCCTCGCGTTTCAGTGTGCGGAAGACCTCGAGGCCGTCCACATCGGGAAGCATGAGATCGAGCACCAGGAGGCGGGGAAGGTGTTTCCGGGCAAGTTCGATTGCATCGGTGCCGTTCAGAGCTCTGAGAGCAGTGTAGCCGCCCTTTTCGATGTGATACGCAACAAGTTCGGTGAGGTCTTCTTCGTCGTCGACGACGAGAATTTTTTCGCTCATGGTGCCTTCCCTGTCGGTCATTTGGCGGTTTCACCTTGCTTCGACCGTAAAAAGGCGAAATCCGCCGGAAGCATTTGCCTGATGGCTGCCCAACTGCAAGGGCTCTATAACTTTGTAAAGGAAAAGTCATATTCGATGGTGGATATTGGAGATTGGAAGCTGGAGGTTGGAAGGCCGTTCGGAGTGCCTTGACACTCGATATCAGGAGGATGTGTGCTGGCCAGACTCTTCAAAACTGGAGGAATGACAGGGATGTTTCATAATCGAGTGACCCGATTGATGGCCTCGGTGGCAGTGCTGGGCGCCGCCATGACGGCCGGAGCGCAGGACACGGCCCAGGAAGCCAATGCCGAGAAAACCGCGAAGGCCGATCCGGGTGAAGTCGTCGTCTACACCGCGTTGGACAAGCAATTCAGCGAGCCGATCCTTGCGGACTTTGAAGAGGCCACGGGCATCGATGTGAAAGCCGTCTATGACACCGAGGCCGTGAAAACAGTGGGCTTGGTCAACCGCCTGCTGGCGGAACGCTACCGGCCGCGGTGCGATGTGTTCTGGAACAACGAAATCGTGCGGTCGATCCAGCTCAAGAAAGAAGGGCTGACGACGGAGTATCGCTCGCCCCAGGCCGAGGATATCCCAAAGGGTATGAAGGACCCGGAGGGCCACTGGACCGGCTTTGCCGCCCGGGCGCGTGTCTTCATGGTGAACAAGGATGTGCTGCCCGACAAGTCGGCCTGGCCCACAAAGATTCAGGATCTGGCCTCGCCGGAATGGAAGAACCAGGGTGCCTTTGCCAAGCCGCTTTTCGGCACGACGAATACCCATGCCGCAATTATGTGGTCGCAGGCCGGGCCGGAATCCGCCAAGGAGTTCTGGCGCGGCGCCCTGGAGAACAACATCATGGTCGCCGGCAACGCCCAGGCGCGCGACGCCGCCGCGGCGGGCGAAGTCGCCTTCTGTATGACGGATACCGACGACGCCCACGGCGCGATTCTCGACGGCGCGAACGTCGAAATCGTCTATCCCGAGGAAGGTCCCGCCGGCCAAGGCACGCCCCTCATGCCCAACACACTGGTCCTCATCAAGAACAGCCCGAACCAGGAAAACGGCAAGGCCCTCATCGATTACCTTCTCACGCATGAAGTGGAAGCCAAGCTGGCTGCTTCGCGGTCGGCGCAAATTCCCGTTCGCGAAGGCATCCCCGGTCCCGAGCGCCTGCCCGAACTGAAGGAATCGGATGTCATGAATGTCGATTGGGAAAAAGCTTACGAGGCCATCGGCGCGAGCACGGCATGGCTCGAGGAATATCTCCGGACCCAGCAGTAATCTCCGGAATCCTCCGACCTCGAAAGAAAAGCGGCTCGACAGCCCGGGCAGGCAATCCTATTGCTACGCCTATCAGTCCCCTATGCCGTAAAGGGGGAGCCGAATATGATCGTGAGGAAAAGCGTGATTCCATTTCGACGCATGACTTGCCTGGGTCTGGCAGCGTTCGCGCTGGCGGCGGGGTGTGCTTTCGTCACTCCGGCGTGGAGCCAGGAGGGCGAGCAGCAGCAGGAATCCTCGGAAAACCAGGGCAACCAGCAGCAGCAACAACAGAGCAACGAGCAGCAATCCAGTCAGCAACAGCAGCAGGCAGACCAGCGCGAAGCGGAACAACGCCGCCGGGCCCAGCAAGACAGACAGGCGAGACGCCGCGCCGAGCCGGAAAAAACACCATCTGGCCCATCGCTGGGCGAATTCAAAGCCCGCCTGGACACCGAATCGATGATGCTGCGCATCCATCCCGAAGGCCGGAGCGACCGCCAGGATTTCCAGGTCACCGTGGGCGAGGAATTCACCACGGAAATCAGTTTCGACAATCAGAACCTGCTTCCGTTCCAGGAGATTCGCGTTCTGTTGTCCTACGACACAGACTACCTCCAACCCATGTCGATTAACGATTCCATGCTGGCCCCTCATCTCAAGGTCGAGCCGACCGCCGAAGTCGATCCCTCCTTCGGCGTGATCATGTATGAGGCCCAGCTGGAAGAGCCCGTCGTGCTCAACGATGTCCCGGTGCTCAAAGTGCGCTGGAAAGCGGAACAGGTCACCCGCACGACGCTCATCGAGTTCAGCTCGCGCGAAGACATTCACACCGCGATTGTCGGCCGCGGCCAGGATCTCCTCGGCAATCCGGGCCAGCCCGGCGATGGCACACTGAATACATCCGTCACGATCCTTCCCGAAGATCCGCGTGAAGCGGAAGCGATGCTCAACTCGCCCAAGGTCTATGAAGGCACCGACGCCAAGGTCGGCGGCGTGAAGCTGTTCATCAGGCCTCCGGAAGAAACTCCCGTCGTTGGAGAAGTCTTCTCACTGGATCTGGCACTCGATAATACGGCGTTTTCCAATATCGACAACTTGCAGGTTTTACTGACCTTCGACCCGCAAATCTTCCGGGTCTTGGACAAAGACCGGGATAATTTTATCACGCTTCAGAAGAATATCCACGATGGCCCCTTTCACGACAAATGGCCCTGGAACTATCATATAGACAATGTGGTCTATCAACACCGGGGTATTATTTCTTATCGCGTGGGAACCGACAACCCCGATGTCGCCCGTGGCAAATCCGGCACCTTTGCCCGGATCTATATGGTTCCTAAACGCCCCACGTCGGGCTCGCCCATTGTCTTTCGCTTCAGCCGGAAACCCCGCACCCCGGGCACGGAAATCACCTTCAACGGGCGCGACGCCCTCGGAGACCCACAGGTTTTCGCCGATGGCGCCCGCGGGATCGTTGTTTCCGCCCTCCCGGCGGTTAACAAGGAAGTAGCCCAGGAAGCGGAACGGCTCCGGAAAGAGCAAAATGCCTCGGCAGAATAAACACGAATGAGTAAAAAGAAAAACAAACAACCGAAATTCAGCAACGATATCGTCATCAAGAACCGCCGTGCGCGATTTGAATACGAGATTATCGAAACCTTCGAAGCGGGTTTGGCGCTCACCGGCAACGAGGTCAAAAGCCTGCGCCAGGGCAACGCCTCGCTCACCGATGTCTATGCGCAGCCACGCGGCGGCGATATCTATCTGCGTGGTATGCACATCAAGCCTTACGAGCAAGGCAACGTGGAAGAAAACCCCACGCGCGACCGCCAGCTTTTGCTGCATCGCCGCGAAATTGAAAAGCTCATCGGCGGGGCGACGCAAAAGGGCCTGACTATCGTGCCCCTCAAGGTCTACTTCAATCAGAAGGGATGGGCCAAGGCACAGATCGGCCTCGCGCGCGGCAAGAAGGTCCATGACAAGCGGGAAACCATCAAGCAGCGGGACATCGCCCGCGATATGGCCCGCGAAATGAAAGTGCGATGAGAATCCTCGTATCCTTCATTGCTGTGCTCTGTCTCTGTGCGGGGTCCGTCCTTGCCCAGGAAAACGCAGCCGCAGAGGAACAATGGCCGCGCCCGATCATCGACGATCCGTCGCTGGAAGACCGGCGCGAATTGCTGCTGTCCCACGGCATCAGGCCGGCCACGGAAGACCTGCTGGCCTTTCTCAAAGAGGGCTTCAACGAAGAGGCCCTGCCCATGGGACTTCCTCAGGAGCCTCTCCTGAAAATCGAACTGGTCAACCAGGCGATTAAGGAACTTGGGGTCACCGGTGCGGAGGAAGCCGTGCCGATTCTCATGCGCATTGCCGAGCGGGAATTACCGGCAGGGATCAGCCAGGTTCTCCGCCGCGACTTTGAGCGGGTCTCCATGCGCTCACGCGGTGAACGGATGGAATTGGCGGAACGGATGCTCTCACTGAATGCCATCACCGCGCTTGGCTTGATTGGCGACCCCCGCGCGGCATCCGTGGTCTTGCGCGTCATGCGCACGGAACCAGCTACGGCGTTCACTACAAAAGGGGCACTGGCTCTCGGACAGATGGGCCGCAACGACGGCCTCGGCGCGGTGGTCCTCCTGGCCCAGCAGACGGAATCGCAAGATAGTATTGCGGCATTCCGAACCGTGTATTTTCTCATCGGAAGGAATTACGGCTATACAGAGAATACGCCAAAAGAAATGCGCCAGGAACTCGCCCAGCAGTTGGAAACCTGGTATGAGAACGAGGGGAAGGACGTTTCCGTCTATCGCAGCGAAGTCATGCGCCGCATGATGAATCCCCCGCCGCAGGACACCACGCTGCCGACAAGCCTGCGCGGCCTGCTGCGCGCTTCGAGAAACGTCTTTGACTACGACGAGCGCTATGCAGCGCGGCAGAAATTGCAGTCGGTCGCCCGCCAGCGCGTGGATGAACTCATCGCCATCGTTGAGGATGAGAAGGAAGACCTGGATATACGCCGCGCGGCTATGACCTGGCTCGCGGCTGCCGACCCGGAACGCGCCAAGCCCGTTATCCGGCGCCAGGAAGACGATGAAAATCCCGAGATTGCCACGCTGGCGGAAAACCTGCAGCAGGATATCGAAGAAGCCAAGGATTACAAAGAGGAGAACTGAAACCTTCTGCCTTCCCCCTCAATCTCATCCTCTTAATCCATTTTGCTCTTTATTAATCAGCCTCGGCGCGGGATCGAGAAAACTCTTCTCACAATGATCTTTCCGCGAACAACTCCGCCGGGCGTGTCTTCGTGATCGAGCGCGTGAAAAACCACGCGGGCAGAATGGCAAAGAGAAGCGAAAACACCGCTATGACAAGATAGAGGGAGAGAGACGGAGCGAACGGATCGCCGGGAATAATCGAGAGTTCGCGGACAGCTTCCCCAAAGGCTCCGGACAGGCCCTTCAGAATCCCCGTAACCAGTAACATTGCAAGAAAGCCGGCGGGCAGAGAGGCCGCGAGCGCATGGCCCGTTGCGAGCAGACGCACACCATGGGGCGGGAGGCCCGTGGCGCGGTAGAGCCCCCACCGGGGGCGCTGGCTGCGCACGATGGCGCCTGTTGTGGTAGAGACGCCCACGGCAGCGAGCAGGAGAACCGCGGCAAGAGCGCCGAAAAGAATTCCTTCGATCGTGCGAATAATGCGCAGGTATCGCTCGAGCGTTTCCGCCTGGGCGTCGATTTCCAGGCCGAGATCGCGGGCTTTCTGCTGGACTGCAGGCAGGCCGGCGGGATCGGCAAGATCGATATGCAGCGCCGTGTAGGCGGTTGTTTTTTGCGGCGCATGGACGGCATTGTAATCCTTCAGCTTGCCCAGCGGCATGATCACACCAAACAGGTCGGGGTTGGGCGTCAGGCCTACCACGCGTGCGGGGACGGTGCGCGCCGGGGCGGCGCTTTCACCCAGGGCCACCGTGGATTCCCCCAGAATCAGGTCAAACTCGATCCCAAGAACGGCGCTGCGGCCGAGTTTCGGCATGCCCGAGCTTTCCGCCAGGCCAAGATTGTAGGCATCCAGAAAGTATTCGGATATGAGAACGGGAATCGGCTTCTCGCCGCCTCGGGGAGGAGCCTTCTCCGCTGGCGGAAAGATATCGTCCGCAACCATCTCGCGGGGAACGCCAAAGAGAATAATATCGGTCTGGAATCCCGTTCCGATCGATTCCATATTGAATTCCGCGGAAACAGGAAAAGCGGCGGAGAGCTGAGGGTAAACCGCCTCGGCCTCGGGCATTTCACGATAAGCCCGGACGGCCTTTTCCGTAATGCGGGGCCCCTGGGTCTGAAGGAAAAGCACTTCCCCCGTCCGCGAGCGAATCACAACGCGGCGCTCGGGAAACAGCTCGCGGAGGCGCGGGCGGACTTCCTCCCGCATATACGCAAATGCCGTATAGACGATGCCAACCAGCGTGGCGGAGAGGAGTAGGCAAAGGATAAGAAGGGCGGCGCGGCGTTTCTGGGCGGAAACATCGCGAGCAATCAGCCAAAGCCACCCCCTCGGAGTCATAACAGCTCGCCGGGATCCACTCCGGCGTGTTGCCGGGCGCTGCGCAAGGTGTTGCCGAGCAGCATGGCGATGGTCATGGGCCCGACCCCTCCGGGGACGGGGGTGATGGCCCCGGCGATCTCTTTCACGGGCTCGAATTCCACATCACCCACGAGGCGGTAGCCACGCTTTGCCGAAGGATCGTCCACCCGGTTAATCCCCACGTCGATGACGGTTGCACCCGGCTTGACCATGTCCCGGGTCACGAAACCCGCGCTGCCAATGGCGGCAACCAGGATATCCGCCATGCGGCAGACGCCGGCCAGGTCGCGCGTCCGGCTGTGGCAAATGCAAACGGTGGCGTTTCCGCCGGGGCCCTTGCGCGAAAGCAACTGGGCCATTGGTTTGCCAACAATGTTGCTGCGGCCCAGAACCACGGCAAAGGCACCGGAAGTTTCCACGCCGGCACGCCGGATCAGTTCCAGCACGCCGAGTGGCGTGCAGGCGACAAAAGTCGGGGTGCCGATTGCCAGATTTCCGATATTGATCGGGTGAAAACCGTCGACATCCTTGCCAGGCAGGATGGATTCAATCACTTCTCGTTCATCGATCTGCTGAGGCAGCGGAAGCTGGACCAGGATCCCGTGAATCGCCGGATCAGCGTTCAGACGGCCAACGTGGTCGAGCAATTCCTCCTGGGAAACGGTATCATCCAGGTTGATCTGCACGGAATGAAAACCCGCTTCCTTGCAGGCCTTGGTCTTCATGCGCACATAGGCCTGGGAGGCGGGATCCTCGCCAACGAGGATGACTCCCAGCCCCGGAGGAGCATAACCCTCCGCGGTGAGTCCTTCGACGCCTGTGGCGACTTCCCGGCGAATGTCTGCGGCAATGGCTTTTCCATCGATCAATTGAGCGGGCAAGGGACGCCTCCTTTGAGGGAATGCGGTCAAAAAAACACCCGCAGTTTGATCCAATACGCCGCCGTGGGCAAAGGAATCCTTCGGAAATGGCGGCATAATCGGACTGATGCATGCAAAGTGGCCGTCGCCATTCTCGTGTGAAGGCAACCTCAACGCACCATGCCGATTATGATTCCTCGCAGCCGCATCATGCTCTTGCAGCGCGCGCTCAGCCACGCACGAAACGCTCATCACGGAACCGGCGGCACAAGCCTCATTCATCCGCCCGCGGCACATCGCTCAGTAAAGCGTCCAGGCAACTTGCGCCGCTTGCGTTTGAATGGTATCCACGCGCACCTCGCCCAACTCCCCCGTATAGATATAAGTCCATCCATCGTGAATGGGAAGGGAGGCAGCCACCACTCCGGGCGGAACCCCCGCTCTCTCGCGGGAAAAGGCCTCCGCCACCCGGGTACTGGAAACAGCAAAGTTATCGTAGATGTGATCTTCGCCATCGAGACGCATGAAGGTCCAGTTTGCAAGGTTCCAGACCCCCGGCTCGTCTTCACGCGCCTCCTGGCCCGTGCCCGTTTCGAGCATGGACCGATAATGGAGAAAATGCTGATAGTCCACGGTGGGATCAGCGTCGCCGTGGAACATATAGACACGGGGCGCGTTCGGTCCGGTCCGGGGCTCGATCGCCGCGTGGGCCGCGGGCGACCGGAGCGTGCGCTCTGCGCGGTAATGCCGCCACGTCTGATCGTCCAGGTTGCCCTGCTCCGTCGGGTAACGCAGGTTCACGTTCCATCCCTGGGGCGGATCCTCCTCGAACCCTCCGGACAAGACATCCTCGGGCACCGTGATTTTCGTAATCGCCTTGTGTATATGCACCTCGGCCCAAAGCTCTGGAGTGAGTTGAAGAACCTGGAGCCCTAAATGCCCGCCGCCGGAACCCCCAATGAGGTAAAGCCGCTTGCGATTGATGGAAGGATATCGCTCGAGCATGGCCCCCGTGGCCCGCAGCACGTCCACGACCTGGTATTTGCCAAAGTCGTAAGGCGCAAAGAACGAAAGATTCCGGTAGAGAGGAACGGCCACGACGAGATTCCGCTGGTCCACCCAGGCCTGCTCAGGTCCGAAGAAGGGCAAGGTGCAATCGACACTCGCATTGATCCCGTAAAGAAGGATCAACAGCCCCGTATCGGCATTCACTCCGCCGCTGGGCTCGATCCACTTCACCGTCATGGGATTCAGCGCCGGCCGGCATCTTGCCGCTGCCGGGGCATCAAAGGTTCCCGGCCTCGCGGGGAGCTGGGAGTCGTATTCCGCCGAAAAAACATCATCCTGGCGGGCATCTTTCCCATCGAATCCAATCCCCGTTTCGTAGGGCCCTTGGGCACTCAGCCCATCAGGGAAAGAGAGGACGGCAAGGACCAGCAGCATCAGGCAGATTGTTCTCATGGCTTCTCTCTCGCTTTTTCAACAACCCGGGAAATGAGTTCTTCCAATTCTTTTGCGCGGGCCGGCCAGGCCCAGTCCTTTTCCGCCCGCGCCCGCGCTTCATCGCCAAGGCGAAGGCGCAGGTCCCTGTCCTCGACAACGCGGCGAATCCGGTCGGCCAGCGCCTCGCGGTCGTCCACCTCCACCAGGTAGCCGTTCTCGCCATCCTCGACAATTTGCTCCGTTCCCGCGATTCTCGTCCCGAGAATCGGCAGGCCTGAAGCAAGCGCCTCCAGCACGACGTTGGACATGCCTTCGTAACGGGACGGAAAAACGAGCACATCCGATTCTTTATAGAGGCGATTCACCTCGTCCCGGTCGCGCCAGCCCATAAAACGAACTTGATCGGCGAGGCCAAGGCGGGCCGCTTGCGCCTCGAAGTCTTTTTGCAACGGACCCATTCCGGCAAGGTCCAACCTCCAGGAGAGATCGCGCAGCTCCGGCCGCGCCAGCGCGTCCAGCAAAACATCAACGCCTTTTTGCGTGGTCAGTCGTCCCACGAAAAAGAGGCGAACCGGGCCAGTCCTTCCCCGTCGGCGGTCCTCCGGAGGACGAAACAGGTCGAGATTCGCGCCTCCATAGAGGACGCCAATTTTTTTCTTCGTGAAAGACTTTTGCGCCAGCTCTGCCAGCCCGTCGCTATTCGCCAGCGCCGCCGCCGAACGATGGACGATCCAGCGGTTCAGCCACAGCGTCAGCTTGTGGTAGAATTCCAGTTCCCCCGGAAGCCAGCCAGGGATATCCCCGCCCTGGAACAGGATGATGTGGGGAATACCGCGAATCGCACAAAACGGAAAAGCCGCCAGGCCCGAGGGAATGGAATGAAAAGAGACCACCGCGTCGGGGCGGCGCGAGCCGCGGAGTAAAAGAGAGGGCGCCGCGGAAAGGACATAGCTCATCATCTCGAAGGGGTTCGATTGCCCCATCCGGCTTCGAAGGGCCGGGACGCGCCGCACCCGCAGATGGCCATGCCGCTCGACGCGCTGGAGCCCGCGAAATCCCGCCGTCACAACCTCAACACGGTTGCCACGAAAGGCGAGTTCATGAGCCAGATGCTGGGAAGCTGTCGACCCTCCCCCGCCGAGCGGTGGATATTCGTAATTGGCAAACAAAATGCGGTATTTCAAAACAACAGTTTCCCTCGGTTGATCATGGCCTTAGAAGCCCAAGGGGCAATGTGGGTCGAGATGAAAATTGAAAGGCGAAGAAAAGCCAGCATGAACGTCAGAGTATGTTGGCATGTTTCTCGATTACGGGAGCCTTAAGGCCGAATGAGACGAGAAAATTTACTCGACAAAAACAAGGCGGAAGAATCGACAGAGCAGGGCGGTTCCTCCCAGGATTTCGGACCGAATTCTCCAAGAGGATTGAACGACATGTCCATCAATTTTGCCGATCCCCTGATGACCGACGACGAAGAGCTTGAGCCCCAGCCCCGGGAAGAAGGCCTCGGAATTCAGGATGAAGTCCGCCAGATTCTGATGAAAGTCGGTGAAGATCCCGAGCGCCAGGGGATTCTTCGCACACCGCTCCGAGTGGATAAAGCGCTGGCTTTTCTGACTTCCGGCTATCGCGCTGATCTCGACAAGATCGTTAACGGCGCCATCTTCGAAGAAAGCAATGGCGAGCGCTTCGACGAGATGGTCCTCGTGAAGGATATCGAGTTCTACTCGCTCTGCGAGCACCACATGATTCCCTTCTTCGGCAAGATCCACGTGGCCTATATTCCCAATCGCCGCGTCATTGGCTTGTCCAAGATCCCCCGGATCGTCGAGATTTTCGCGCGGCGGCTTCAGGTGCAGGAACGCATGACCCAGCAAGTAGCGGAATGTGTGAACGAAGTTTTAACCCCTCGCGGTGTCGCCGTCGTAGCCGAGGCCAAGCACATGTGCATGTGTATGCGCGGCATCCAGAAACAGAATTCATCGACGACCACATCCGCCATGATGGGCGATTTCCGCGAGAACGCACAGACGCGCCAGGAATTCCTGAACCTGATCCGCGGCCCCCACGCGTTCTGAGAGTTGTATAGATAAGCCTCTACTCGAAAAGATCGGGCGCGTCGTTGTCGGTGACAACGGCGCGCTTTTTTCCGTCCCGGAATTGCAGATCCACAGGAAGGTTTTTCCTCAACCGGCTGGCGGACATCAGCACCCTGCCATCCCTCCCCCGCCGGACGATGGCATATCCCTTCTTGAGAATCAGCTCGGGGTTGTGCCCCTCCAGGGCGGAGTTGAGTCGTTCAACGCGGGCGCGGCGCCGCTCGGCAAGGCGAAGAACCAATTCCGGCAGGCGCCGCAAGGCCGTGTCGGCGCGCTGCTGATATTCCCGCAGCAGCAGTTCCGGCCGGCGCAGGGCATGGCTGTCGAGCATTCCCCGCAGCTGCGTCCGTATCTCCCGGGTTCGCCCGGCCATTTCCCGGTCCAGCCGCTCGACGCGGTCGTGGAAAAACTCCCGCAGATCGACGTAGCCCGCCGTGACCAGTTCCGCCGCGGCGCTGGGCGTGGGCGCACGGAGGTCCGCCACGAAATCCGCGATGGTGAAATCGGTCTCGTGCCCGACGGCGGAAACCACCGGCACGGTGCTCTTGTAGATGGCCCGGGCGACGCGCTCGCCGTTGAATTCCCAAAGGTCTTCCACCGACCCTCCGCCGCGTCCCGCAATCAAAACGTCTATACGTCCACTCCGCTCGAGCTTTTCGATGGCCTGGGCGATTTCCGCCCCCGCCCCGTCGCCCTGGACGCGGGCCGGGCAGATGAGCAGCGAAACGGAAGGAGCCCGCCGGCCGATGACGTTGATCATGTCGCGAATCGCCGCGCCCCGCGCCGATGTGACAATTCCCACCGTGCGGGGAAAGCGCGGCAGCTCGCGCTTGCGCGACGGCTCGAACAACCCCTCTTTTTCCAGCTTCTCCTTCAGCCGGAGAAACTTCGCCCAAAGCTCTCCCTCGCCCGACTGGCGCATCGCATCCACGATCAGCTGATACTGCCCCCGCTTTTCGAAAACAGACACCCGCCCCCGGCATTCCACTTTCATCCCTTCCGCCGGCTGGAAGGGAAGCCGCTGGCGTCCGCCGCGGAAAAGCACGCAGCCTAAAACCGCACCATCATCCTTGAGCGCAAAGTAGGCGTGCCCGGAGGGCGCGACCGACCATGTGCCGATTTCCCCCTCCACCGTCACAGAGGGAAAGGCCTTCTCGAGGTGGCCGCGGATCATCGCCGTGATTTGGCTCACGGAGAGTGTTTCTGTCTTCTGGCTGGAGGAAAGCATATTATTCATGGCTTAGAGCTTGGGTATATAATCTCCCGCCCAATCGCGAATATGCCGCCCGGACAGGATATGGCACTGGCGGGCGCGTTTGAGCAGGCCCTTGCTGAACGACGCAAGGGGGAGATAGATCAGCGCGCGCTCGTTCTGGCGGGCGAACTGGCGAAGCTCCGCATCGGGAGGCCGCGCGGCCACGTAGGCGACATAGCGTTCCTCGGAAAGCATGATCGCCGCCGCCGCGAGAATGCGCGCACACGTCCCCCACCGGTGAAAATAAAACGGCACGAGGGACCAGATATCCGGAATATGACGCGCCGGATAGACGGACAGAACGCCATGATACTCCGTGCGCGTGATCCCTGGCCCGATCATCTCGCGCCCGAGCGGATCCGCGTAAAGCGCCAGGTCCGATTCGTTCTGATTCTCCGCGTAAAGACAACTGCGCCAGATGCCCTCGATGTCGAAGGGGAAATCGCGCCAGATCAGCACCACCGGCCCGACCTTGCCTGGCGGCGTCCGCTCGCGCTTTACAATCAGCTTCTTGTCGTGCCAGTGGCGCATTGTCTCGCGTATATCCAGGCCGTCCAGCATGCTCGAGGAGAATTCTTCGCTGATCGTGTGCTCTTCGCTGATTTGCTGATGGGCGCGGCGGCGAATTGTGCGGAAAAAGTTTTCGATAAAAACATCCTCCGGCGGCCAGGAGCAAATCCCCATCCCCTGCCAGAATTCCTCGGCGAAGTCCTGGCGCCAGCGCAGTTTTTCGATCCGCGAGGGCCTCCGCCGCCGGAAATGGAAGGTCAGCTCTTCCAGCTCGGGATAGGGGTAGGCATGATTCAAACGGCTGGTTCCCGAAGAGAACTCGCAGTGTAGATCGAGGCTTTGATGGGCCGGGGACTCGCCCAGGGGCTGGGCGGAATCACCCTTCTGATTCGGCGGATAGGAAACCGCTGCTTCCAGGGCGATGGCGCCGAAATCGTCGTCAACGCAGGCCTTCGATGCGGTCAGAAACTCGTAAAGACGCGGCCGGAGATTCTCCCGCACCACCGACAGATTGCGCCCGAATTGAAAGAAAGCCCGCCATTCGGTCAGCGTCACGCGCTCGTCATATTCTTCCTCGTATTGCTGCGCCGCCTTGTGGGCGATGTGCTGGAGAGCTTCCAGCATGGGAAAGCGATCTTCCGGTCCGTGGGCCGCGCGAAAGTTTTCGTACAAATAAACGGCGTAAGGGATTTCCCGGAGAACATGCCCCAACTGGCGTTCTTCCACGGGAAGGATGCGGACTTCGGGCTCCGGCTCGGTGATGGACGGCGAGGCAAGGCTCTGGCGGTGATCCGTGAGCAACGAACGCAGGCTGGGAAAATGGGCCATGCCTCCAATGTAAAGAACCCGTTGGTGGCGCTCTTCGAGCAGGAGCAGCCGGGAAGCGATGACGCGCTCGCGCTCGGTGACAGGGCGTTCGGGAAGATGCTCAAAGCATTTTTCCGCATACTTTTCCAGCCCGAGCCGTGTGACGGAAAAGTCGTCGGGAAGGTAGAAATAGGGCTCGTCCGCGGCGGCGGAAAGCGTATCGACCAGCTCAAGGGGAAGAGAATGCTCGCGAGCAAGGCGCACCCCCTCGATCATGGAATCACAGGGATCGCCTGGAATCATGAGGGCCTGCCCGCCGGGAAGCTGATAACCGAGGACGTGGATTTCGGGCAGGTGGGCAATCAGCTCCTGGACCTGGCCAGCCAGGGCGCGTGGAAGCTCGACGGCAATGCATTGAGGGCGAAAGGTGGCGACGGCCCGGCGCACTTCATCGGTGAAGGCCTGGACGCCGTGAGCGGCGGGCACCATGTGAACACGATCGGTCAGTGGAAGGGATGGGGCCGACATGAATTCCTCTGGAGAAAAAACTCGGGAGAATCTTCGCCGCCAGGAGTCGGCCGGTCAACGGAGGAACGAGGCGAATTCAGTTGGCCCATATCGGGGAGATCCCTCATTTTTGAAGGTGCGTTTCAATCGCTGCTTGCCTCATCGGCGAAAATGGTCCATGAAATTCATTCTGACCCGAATCGCCAGGTAAAGTCGGCGGAGCCAATTCACTTGTCCAGGAAATCCTTATGCTTTCTCCCTCATCGCGCCCGGCAGGTATGAAAACGCGTCTGGCTTATTTTGAAGATTTGACCACCATGCCGGTGGTAACCGGTCTCGATGGCATCGTAAAAAGCGCCCAGGTCCGCCGCACCAGCCTGGCCGAAGTCCGCGAAATGGCGCAGAGCGGAGAAGTGAGCATCGCATTGCTGCCGGTTGTCGATCTCTTCCAGATCCCTCAATTCGAAATCATCCCCGCGTCCTGCGTTGCCGCTGCGGGAGCCTCGCGGCTCTTCATGGTTTGGGCGAAAAAACTCCCGACGGAAATCAATCGCGTGCTGGTGGATTCCAACGACTTTGGAGCAATGCAACTGGCGCAATTGATGTTCGCGAAAAAGCTCATGATTCGGCCGGAATTCTATCGCAGCGAGAAGCCCATCGACCCCGCCAGCTATGATCTCACCGGCGACGATGGTTTCGATGCAACGGTGCTGGTGGGCGGAAAAAACTTCAAAATCCGAAAGGACGCGTTTCCCTTTCATTGGGACCTCACGCTAGCCTGGTATGAATACTCCCGCCTCCCGTTCGTGATTCATGCCTGGGGTGTTCGACGCGGCACGACGCTCGGGCGAGTTGACAAGGAGTTGACCGACACGGCGCGCCGAAATGATGGCAGCGAGGAGGTCTGGTCGAGAACCGCGGAGAAGCTGACCATGACGACGACCAGCGTCCGGGCCGTCTATGAAAAAGCCTTGTTCTCGATCTTTGGCACAACCACGGTCACGGCACTGCGCCGCTATGCGCAGGAATTAACCCAATCCCGCATCATGGCGGTGCGGCCCATCAAAGTCCACGCGCCAGCCTCGGGAACGGGAAGGTCCACTGGGATTTGATTGCGCTCCTGCTTTACCTGGCCCTTGGCTATGCCATCCTGATCCCTTTGCGGCGGCTCCCTTCTTTCGGAGCCGCTTTTGCTGTGGGGCTGGCGGCCTGCGCCTTCGCCGGGTTCTTTTCCGGCTGGTTTTTTGAATCCCGAGTTTTGATCCAAATGCTCCAGGCGCTGGGCGTTTTGGCCCTTGCGGGCCAGCTCGCGGCATGGCGGTTCCTTCCCGGGTGGAAAATCAAGCACCGCGGCGGTGGCTTTGCCAGCCTGCGCTCCTCACGGGTGCCGGGGCGTCTATACGGATACCTGTTTGCCCTCCTGGTGGTGATCGCGCTCACCGCATATGCCCTCTTTAGCGGCCTGCCTGTCGTGATGTACGACGTTCTGAGCTATCACATTCCCCTGGCGTGGGCGGCATTGGAAAACGGCGGAGCGGACATGCTCCGGGATCCGGAGGTCTTCTATGCCCGGATGCCGGTGGGAGCGGCCATCCTGGAAGCACCCTTTACAACGGAAGCTTACCAGGGGGGCCTTGGGGCCAGCCTCCACCTCTTCGTCGCCGCCTGCGTGCTGAGCTGCGCGTCGAGCGCGGCGCGTGTGGCGGCGTGGCTTGGCGGGCATTATACCGCCCGGCGCCTGGCGGCTCTTGCGGTATTGTTCCATCCGCTCTTTGTGAAAGGCATTCAAGCCGCCGTTTACGATCCAGCGGTGGCCCTCATGGCCGTTGCGGGCGTGGAATTGCTCCTCTGGGCGGCTTCGCGGCGAGGCCACTGGCTGCTCGCCTTGCTGGCGGGAACGCTCGGCGGCACGGCCATGGTGCTCAAGTTCAGCGCCGCCGGAACAGCCCTGATTCCCCTCGGCCTGATTTCCATTGGACTCCTGTTTTCCCGCTCCTCCTTCCGGATCGTCATGTCTAGACAACGGCTTCTTGTCCCCGTATTCCTGGGCGCCGGGGCTCTGTTGGCTCTCGCGCCCTGGCTCTATCGCGCGCAAGTGATTGGCGGCCATCCGCTCTTTCCCTTTCGAGGTGAAACCCCGCAGTGGACAAAAGAGCAGGCCGAATTCGTCGTCCAGCGCCACGAACCGGTCACGCCCCTGGATTCCGCTTATTGGCTGGACCTGGCCAAGGAAAACGAACTCCTCGGCCTCCCACTTCCCTTTACTGGCCTCAGCGTCTTCTGGATTCTCGCGGCAGGCATTGCACTGCGGCGAAGGCTGTGGCACCTCGCGCCACTCTTTTTCGCGGGATTCGCCGGCTATCTCTTCTGGCTGACGGTGCGCCATAATCCCGACCGATTCCTGCTGCCCGCGGTGGCGATTCTCATTCCCGCGGGCGCGGTAGCCGCCGGGCGTTTCTTCGCGAATTATCCCGCCCGGCAAATCGCGGTAGGCGTTATGACATTTCTGATTCTCTTAGAGGCCGCTCAAACCGCTCGCACGGCCTTGACTATCGATCCCGTCCAGCGGAAGAATCCCCGCCAAGCCGCCCTCGAACAGCTCGGTCCCCGATTTGCCGATGTCGTAAATCAGGCAAACGAAGAACTGAATTCCGGCCAGGTCCTTCTTTTCTTCGAGGCAAGAGGCGCCCTGTTCGAGCGCGGACACAGCGTCTACCGCACGGTGTGGGATCAACCCCTCTGGGCAGAGGAGCTCAAGAACTCGGAGAATGCCTCCGACCTCGCCTCCCGCCTGGAAGAACGCGGCGTCACCCTCATCTTCGTCAATGAATTCGAGTGGGGGCGGTTGCTCCAGTTCTACGCCCGCGAGTCCTTTCCCGGCGATGAAAGCCTCATGGGGATCATCGGTCTCACCTCGCCTGACACCCAACGCGCTCTCGAGGCGTATCCCTCGCACCGCTTTGCCCGGCTGACGGAACGGGACTTGACGATTCTGGAGGAGTTTTTACGCTCCCAGAGGCGGGCGGCACGCGCCGTGGCGCCAGCAGGACGCCACGCGGAGATCTGGTATGCTCCGCTCATCGAACCATCGGAAAGCGAATAACATGAACCCAATGAGAACCTTTTCCGCGCTCGCGGCCACGCTGCTTCTCGCCGGAGCCATCCCCGGCCGGGGCCTTGGCGACTATGAAATCCGCCGCCCCGATCTCGTGCTCGAGGAGGGGGATGCCCTTGTGCTCTCCGCGGATCCGGCCCGCGAACGCCTTGGTGCCGCCCCGCCGGTCTTGCTCCATCTTTCACCACCGGAAGAAGAGATCTCTCCCGCCGGCCTTGCCGTGGAGGTGGAAACCAACCGCCCTGTTGCCCTGGAGCTGGTTGGCCTGTATAGCGGATTCGACACCTATGTCTTTCCCCGGCGCACCGTGCGGGAAACGGACCGAACGACCGTCCGATGGGACGTGGAAAATATCGACCAGCTCTCCAGCGCCACAGTCGCATTGCGCCACCCCTATCCGGGAGCCAAGGCCCGTATCTTCTCCGCCGAACTTCGAGACTTTCTCGATCTGGATCTCCCCGAACGTCTATATGCCTATACAGACTCGCCGCTTGCAGTCTCCAAAGCGGCCACACCAGTCATCGATGGACAGCTGCAGCTGGATTTGCGTGCTCCCCAATCACTCCTGGAGGCTCTCCAGGGCCGCGTCATCTTTGCCGAACTGGAAGGCCCGGAAGGGGATAACACTCGCGAACGGCTCCAGTTTTCCTCTCTCCAGAAGGATGTTGGACGGTTTGCCATCGAGCTTCCGGAATGGGCCGGGGAAAAAGCGACCGTGCGCCTTGTAGAGCGGCTCGGCAACGAAGAGCGGGAGCTGGCGTCGCTCGGGGTGGATCTCCGCCCTCTGGATCGCGCCCACCTGGAAATCAGCGGCCGGAGCATCGAGGATATTTCCGTGATCGAACGCAACGGCGAGCTGGTGATTTACTCGGTCGTGGCGGCGGAGGGCCAGCGCCAGACTGTGGAAGGCGTCCCGTTGCGCGGCGCCCGCGTGTGGCTCACCGTGGGCGACGGCCAAACCTGGGCGGTGAACGAACAATTGCTCCGGCGCGAGCGCGCAACCGATTGGATCGGCGGCGGCATCGCCTCGTTCACCGCCGGTAACATCGGCCAGCGCTATTTCGGTTTATTCACCTCTGTTTCCGCCTTCGGCGTGGAGACGTTCAGCACGGCCCAGTCAGTCAATTCCCTTCGTCTGGCTGCCCTCGCGAAAAACCCCGTCTGGGAACCAGGCGCCCTCGCACCAGAGAAAGCGCCCACCTGGCGCGGCAATGCCTTTTTCAACCAGAACGGCTCCCCGCTGATCGTTTCCCTCTCTGGCCTCCCCTTCGAAGAGACCGGCGCTCGCGTGCTCGCAAGCCCTCTTGTCTCGCGCTGGACCGATCTTGGCGAACTCCCCCTTGTGGGACTGAACGGCATGAACGCCGAGCTTTCGGCCTATCGCCAGGGAAACGATTTCTGGTTGGTCGCCGGGCCACGGGCCCAGGTTTTCTATACGTCGAACAATCCTCTGCGTGGTTGGGAGGAAGAAGAGTTCGAGGCACCCGAGGGGTGGACCAACCTGGAACTTGTGGACTGGGACGACGCGACGTGGCTGTTTGGTATCCAGAGACGAAACGGGCGCGGCGTGGCTGTCTGGGCACCGGTGACACGCGAGAACGGCCGATGGAATGTTCACGAAAACCGCGACCGGCGGCCCGCTCCGCTGCGCAGGCTCGAGACTTTTTCCGACGATCCACCCGACGAGGGATAATATGAGTTTTTTCGACGAACAGGAAATCGCCAAATACATTCGTGAAAGCGGCGCCCCGGTCAATCTCGGCCACTTGGTGCGCCAGTTCCGGGTCAAGGGCGCGGAACGGC
Organism: uncultured Candidatus Sumerlaeota bacterium; assembly: GCA_964346275.1. GTDB lineage: Bacteria > Sumerlaeota > Sumerlaeia > SLMS01 > SLMS01 > CAYFUR01. The sequence goes on along the minus strand of CAYFUR010000009.1, from coordinate 16,173 downwards.
GCGAGTTCCGCCGGCTGTTGAAAGACCTGGAGCGCCAGGGCCAGATCGCGCGCGTCAGGGGGAAGAACTATACAGCACCCTCGGGCCGCACCGGCCGCATTGTTGGCAAGCTGGAAGTCACGACCAAGGGATTCGGCTTTGTACGCCCCGACTGGAGCAGCCTGACCGAGGAAGCCCCCTTTGAGGGCGATCTGTTCATCCCCGCGAAGAACATGGGCGATGCCCTCGACGGCGATGTTGTCCGGGCCGAAGTGCTGCGCATGGAAGACGAAGGCCCCATCGGCCGCATCGAGGAGGTTCTGGAACACGCCCACACCCATATCGTCGGCCGGTATCAACGATCATCCCGCGGCGGAGAGGTGATCCCACGAAACACACGCCTGGAGCGGCGAATCAACGTCCCCCGGCCCAAAAAAGCCCTCGGCATTCAGGACTTCGACTGGGTTGAAGTGGAAATCCAGGAGTTCACCAAGGCCAATCAGCCGCTCTACGGAGAAATCGTCGAGCGCCTCGGCAACGACGAGGACCGTGGAATCGATGTTTTGCTTCTGCTCCGCGATAAAGGAATCCTCGAGGAATTCCCCCAATCCGTGGAAGCGGAAGTGAAAGACATGCATTTCAAATGGGTGGAAGATCTGAAAGGACGGAAGGACTACCGCAAGCTGCCCACGATCACCATCGACCCGAAGACCGCCAAGGACTACGACGACGGATTGAGCATCGAACGGCTGGACAGCGGCGGATGGCGTCTATACGTTCACATCGCCGATGTCTCGCATTTCGTGAAGCCGGGCACGGCGCTCGAACGCGAGGCCCACGACCGCGCGACAAGCGTTTATCCCGTTGACCGCGTGGTGCCCATGCTGCCGCACAAGCTGAGCAATTTTCTCTGCTCCCTGGTGCCCAACGAAGACCGTTTGACCATGACCGCCGTGATCGAGATCAGCCCCAAGGGCCAGATTCTCAAAAAACAGGTCCACAGCTCGGTAATTCACAGCGACTACCGCCTGGCCTACGAGGAGGTCCAGGGAGTTTTTGACGGCACAGGAGAGGAGACCCACGCCTTTCGCCATCTGATACCGGAGATCAAGGAGCTGCGCGAGCTGGCCGCCCTGCTGCGCAAACAGCGCTTCAAGCGCGGCGCGCTGGACCTGGATATTCCCGAAGTGCGTATCGTTTTCGACGAGGACGGCGCGGCTTCGGCGATTGAATACGCCCCGCGGTTCGAGGCGCACCAGCTCGTGGAAGAGTGTATGCTCATCGCCAACGAGGCGGTCGCCCTCTTCCTGACAGAGAAGCAAGCCCCCCTGCTGTATCGCGTCCATGAAACCGCCGATCAGGACCGGCTGGAAAAACTCGAGCCGGCGCTGAAAGTCTTCAACGTCCGGCTCAAAGCGTCCGGCGGCGAATTCAGCCCCCACGATCTGCAGAAGGCGCTGGACCAGGCCCAGGCGCACCCGGCGGGCCACATCATCCGGCGGCTGGTGCTCCGGGCTCTCAAGCGCGCGGAATACGACCCGGACAATGCGGGGCACTTTGGTCTGGCCACCGATTGCTATTGCCACTTCACTTCACCGATCCGCCGTTATCCCGACCTTGTGGTGCATCGCCAGGTCAAGTCGCTCGAACGGGGCGGGCCGCTCGCCTACGATCCCGAAGAAAATGAATTGGACGCCCTCGGCGACCATACAAGCAGCCGCGAGCGCCGGGCCCAGGAGGCAGAGTGGGAATCGACGGAAATCAAATCCATGGAATACATGAAGCAATACGAGGGGGAAGAATTCGACGGTTACATCTGCGGCGTGCAGAACTGGGGCATCTTCGTCGAACTGATGCCCTATCCCGTCCAGGGGTTCGTCAAGAAAACGGCCCTCTTCGATAAATACGACCTCGACGATACCGGCGTGCGGCTCATCGGCCGCAACAGCGGCCACCGAATCACGCTGGGAGACAAGGTGCGCGTGCGCATCGACCGCATTGACGCCCTCGCGCGCCAGCTCGATCTCTCGCTTCTCGACCAGCCCGAACCCTCGCGGAAGCGAAAAAGTGGACCCCGGGGTCCCAAGGCATTTGGAGAGAAAAAGAAGAAGAAGAAGTAGGGGTTGGGGATGGAGGTTCGGGGTTGGTGATTAGAAATTGGAAGCTGGAGATTGGTGAACAAGGGTCGAGAATCGAAGGTGGAGGGTCGATTAAGTGGAAGATTATTCAGTCGGGGCACCGGGCCTCGACCGTCCAAAATCTAACCTCCGACCTCGACCCTCGACCCTTGAAAAACCGACTTTCCCTTGAGCGCCTTCGGCCTTTTTCCCAGAATATGGCGTCTTGCGTGAGACGGGTTGTCCCCGGGCAGCAAAGGGTTCACGTGATTTTTATGCCGCCGGGCTAACGAAGGAGTTTGAATGGCGCTCTTGATCGCCGCGAAATTCAGCCAGGAAGACATGCCAAAGACGTTTGATCCCGGGCCCTTGCAAGACCTGAGGCCCGAGGAATTCGTCGTGGTGCCGCGCAACGGCTCGGAGGACGTGGCGTTTGTCGCGGCACTGGAATACAAGTCCGTCCACCAGCTCAAGCTGCGCCGCGATCCCTATCCGCGGATTATCCGCCGGGCCAGCGAAGACGAAGTGGAATCCTGGTGGGAGCGCAAGCTCCAGGAACGCCGCGCCTTCGTCCTGGCCAAGGAGAAGGCACGCGAGCTGAAAATGGACATCAAGATCAGCCACGTACGCTTTGATCCCGAGGATCGCCGCGCCATCTTTCACTTTACCAGCGACGAGCGCGTCGATTTTCGCGCCCTGGTGAAGGAACTCAGCGCCATTTTGAAGATGCGCATCGAGTTGTGGCAGATCGGCGTGCGCGACGAAGCACGCATGATCGACGGCTTCGGCGTCTGCGGCCTCCAAACATGCTGCTCAACGTGGCTCAAGGAATTCCGCCCCATCACAATCCGCATGGCGAAAGACCAGGACATTTCCCTGCCTCCGAGCAAGCTCTCCGGCCAGTGCGGGCGCCTGCTCTGTTGCCTCTCTTACGAAGTCGATCAATACCGCGCCATGTCCAAAAAGGCGCTGCCCAAGGGCTCCACAACAAAATACGACGGACGCGATGTGGTCATTATCGACCGCAACCTGGTCGCGGGAACCTACGCCATTTCCGACGAGGGCAGCGTCATCCGAACCGTCAAAGCAGAGGAACTTGGCGAAGACGGTGTGAAGATCCCCGATCAGATGAAACGCTTCGGCAAGAAAATGCTGGAGGATGACGGGGAAGCGAAACCCGAGGAACCGAGAGAGTCCGCGGCCGACGAGCTGAAGAAAAAGAGCAAAGGCAAGCTGCGCCAGGCCCAGCGCCGCACCGAGATGGCTGCTGGAGAAGTTGCCGAATTGCCCGAGGTGGAGAAAAAAACGGAGCCGGACGAATCCGGAGGCAAGCGAAGGCGCAGCCGGGGCGGAAAGCGCCGCCGCGGCGGCGTAAAGGCGAAGAAAGAAGGGGAGGCCCCGCCCAGGCAGAAACCCAAAAACGCCAAGCCCTCCAAACCACCAAAAGCCGATCAGAGCGACAAAGGGGGTGGCGGCGAAAAGAAAGGGCATCGCCGGAAGAAAAAACGCCGGAAGCGCTAGGCCTCCTCTCCGATCAAAACATTCAGCCCTGCCACGGATCACACGGATCGGGGCGGATTTTCCTTCTTTGTAATCGATGATCTTGTCGGACTTCTGAGATTTACAGGTTCCAAGAAACAGCTCGTTTGTTTCATTCCAATCCATTTTGATCCGAGCCATCCGTCCCTCAAATAAATCTCATTTCCTCATTAACCCATTATAAATAAAAACCCCCTTTACCGAAAACACGGCCCGAAGAGTTTTCCCCTTCGCGCCCTTTGCGTCCTTCGTGCATTCGTCTTTCCCCCTTGGCGACCTTGGGGCCTTGGCGGTTTACAAATTCCCACCGAGAGAGTCGGCTCGCCGCCCAGTCCTCTCACCGTCCCAGCGCGAATTCGTGTTGCCGTTGTGCGGATGGCTGGATGAGGCATCAGAGTTCAACCTGCGTCGCGCTGCGGCGCCAACCCCGGGTGATGGACCGATGGCGTTTCCTATGCGAAAAACCTTGCGAGGCAGGCGAGCCGCCGTTCTGGGCAGCGGCGTCGCCGGCCTGGCCGCGGCGGCCTCGCTGGCAATTCGCGGGGCGCGAGTCGTCGTGCTGGAAGAAGGGGAACGGACCGCTCCGGACTTGGAGCCGCCCACCATCGGAGCCTACCAGTTCCCACCATGGCCAAGACATCTGGTGGCGCCGGGGGTGCTCACCGAACTGTTTGCCAATGCCGACCTGCGCATGACCGATTTCCTTTCTCTCGAGAGGGACGAACTGATCGCGCGATGCATCTTTCCGTCGGGGAAAACAGTCGACCTCTGGTCCGATCCCGCTCATTTCGCCGAAGAAATTGCAACGATCGACAAAGCAGACAGCGCCCGGCTGAAGAAGTTTCTCCGGAAGAGTGCCGCTCTCGGCCGGACGCGCGATGGCCTCGCCCGCTCGCCTGTTCCCAGCTTCACGAAACGCCTGGCGTCCGGCAGCGGGTGGACGCATCCATTGTCCGGACTGGATTCGCGAGCTTGCGGACGTCTTGTCTTGAAGTCCTTCCGGTCCGAGGAGGTCCGCCAGCTCATGCTTGGCGTCGCCGGCCTGGCTGCGGTGGATCCGTATAGACATCCAGCCATTGCCGCCGGAGCCTGGGCCGACATCCTCCAACACGGCGGGTGGCGCGTGGAGGGAGGCGCGGAATCGCTCCGCGGCGGATTGCTGGCACTCTGCCGCGAGTTGAAAGTCCGCATTGTCCGCCGCGTCCGCATCGACCGGATCGACCTCCAGTCCGGCCGTGTCAGGCGCCTGATCGGCCGGGGGTTCAAACCCCTCGCTGTCAGCCTGGTCGTCAGCACCTTTTCCCGGCACCAAACCGTTCGCCAGTGGCTGCCCAAAATCACCCTGGAGAGTGGCCAGGATCCTCCCTTCCCCTCATCCATTCGTGTCTATGCGGGGGCACACGCATCCTGGAAGTTACTCAAACCCGTGACCCTTTTTCTTTCTCCCAATCCGCGCGAGGAATCCCGTTTCCTTCACGATTGGCGCCTTCCCTCCCCCGCGCCCTCCATCGCCGCGTCTGTGGGAGCAGGGAAAGACAAGACCGCATTGACTTTGCAAGCGCGGCAACCTGCCCCATCACCGCGCTTTGCCTGGAACGAGGAAAACACCCTTGCGGAAATAAATCGCCTGCTCCAACGCCTGGAGCGCTGCGGAGTCACAAACCTTCGCGGCCGAATCGACGAGCAGCGCGTCGTTCCGCCCGCCGAGGCTCAGGCCGCATCGGAAAGACCAGGACGGACGAAACATCAGCGCCGGGCTCTGCTTAAGAGCCTGCGCAAGCCGCTCGGACGGATGCTCGAAGTGCCTGGATTGTATATCGCCGAATCGTCGGAATGGGAAGCACCCGGACACGCAGCCGCAATCCGGGCCGGCATTCTGGCCGCGGCGGCCGCCGCCGAAGATGCCTGATGCGGTCTACCCCGCCGTGTCTTCCAGCAGGCCGCTTTCCTCGATCTGATCAAATCGCACACTCACCACCTTGCTGATCCCCGGTTCCTGCATCGTGACGCCGTAAATGGTATTTGCAAGGCCCATGGTGATTTTGTTGTGCGTGATGATGAGGAATTGCGTCTTGCGCGAAAACTCCTTCAACGCATCCGCCAGCCGCGAACAGTTCGTGTCGTCCAGCGGCGCGTCGATCTCGTCCAGAATACAGACGGGAGACGGCTTGTATTGGAACAGGGAAAGCATGAGCGCAATCGCGGTCATCGCTTTCTCGCCGCCTGACAGAAGCGCGATGGATCCACCAATATTCTTTCCCGGTGGCTGCGCATAGATATCTATACCGGGTTCCGGCGAATTTTCATCTTCCACCAGGATCAGGTCGCCCTTGCCGCCATTGAACAGGCGGCGGAACATCTCCTGGAAATTCTGCCGGATTGCCGTATAGGCCTCATCGAAAAGGCGCTTGGTCGTCTCGTCGAGATTCTTGATCGTTTCCGCCAGGGAATCCTTCGCCTCGATGAGATCGTCCCGCTGGCCGGTCAGGAAGTCCAGGCGCTCTTTCTGCTCCTTGTATTCCTCGATCGCCGTTTCGTTCACGGCGCCCATGCGCTGGATCTTGTCGCGCAGCTCGTTCACACGCGAAATCATCTCGGCCGTCTCTGTCATCGCGTCGTCTTCGGCAAACAGCTTCGCGTCTTCCTCCGCGGTGTTCTCCGCTTCTTCCTCTTCCTGGCCTTCCATCGCCTCGATCGTTTCGCCCTCCGGCTGCATCTCCTCCTTCAGGGCCTCCGCCAGCTCGGCGATGCTCATGCTGAATTCTTCCTGCGCCTCTTCCTCGCGCACGTCGATCTGCGCCTTCAGGTTGGTCGCTTCCGACTCCACCTCGCGCAGGGCGTTTTCCTTGACGTTGCGGTCGCGCTGGAGCCCTTGCACTTCCGACATGGAAGCGTGCGCGTCCTTCAAGCTCGCCTCGTTATCCTGCTTCAGCGTGGACAACTCGGAATCGATCCGCTCGCTCTCGCGCACCAGCTCGCCGAGGAGCTTCTCCGCGTCCTGCACCTGGATTTCCGCCTGGGCGCGGTCGTGGGCAAGCCGGTCGATTTCCTCGTGGCGGGTGCCCTGCTCCGTATTGGCGGAACGGCTTTCCTCGCGCACTTCGTCCAGCTTTGCGCTCAAGGCGCTCACGCGTTCCCGCAGGCCGCTGATTCGCGCCCGGCCGTCGGAGACTTCCTCGCTGAGTGTCTCCAGGTCCTGGGCCCGCGCTGGTGTGTTATTCTCCAGCTCGGCCATCTGCTCTTCCTTCCGCGTGATGGTCTGCTGGAGTTGGACCAGCGCCTCGTCGCACGAGGTAATCCGCTCCTCGTGATCATGGAGGTCGTGGCGCTGCTGCACTTCGCGCGCCTCGCCGGTGGCCAGCGCATTGCGGCGATCTTTCAGGCGGGCCTCCGCCGACTGGAGATCCTTTTCCGCCCGAGCTTCGTCCATCTGGACATCGTGAACCTCCGCCTGAATCTCCGCGGACCGTGCGTGGCAATGCGAAAGGCGGTCGTTTGCCTGCTCAAGCTGCGCCGAGAGATCCTTGCGCTCGGCGGCAAGTTTCTCCACCTGGTCGCGGAGCTGGCGAATCTCGCGCGTGCGGGACAGGAAACCGCGCGACTGGTGCGACCCGCCGGTCAGTACACCCGACGGATCGACCAATTCGCCGTCCAGCGAGACGTAGCGATTTCGGATTCCTTCTTTCTGCAACTGCACAGCGACGGGCAACTCCTCCACAATCACCGTGTTGCCAAGGCGCCGGGCCACCGCTTTCTCGATCTGCTCGTCATAACGCACCAGTTCCTTCGCCAAACCGACGACGCCATTGTGGCCCCAGATGGGCCGCAAGTGATCCGTGCGCACCTTCGGATCAAGCAGGTCCAGCGGCAGAAACGTCGCCCGGCCTTTCTTCGATTCTTTCAGATAACGAATTGCCGCCTGCGCGTCTTTTTCGCTCACCGTAATAATGTCTTGAAGCGAAGCGCCCAGCGCGACTTCGATCGCCACTTCGTATTGCTTGGGTACCGCCAGCTGGTTGGTCAGCACGCCGATGATGCCCTGCAGGCGGTCCGATTGCGCCGCCTTCATCACCACCTGAACGCCGCGATAAAAACCCTCGTAGCTGTCTTCGAGTTCCTGCAGCGCGTTCAGCCGCGAATCCGCCTGGTTGTATTGACGCGTCAACTGGTCAAGACGCTCGGCCAGGTCGTTCTTCTCTTTCGAATGGTCCGAAATTTCATCGCGATAGCGCGCGGCCTCTGCCTTCAGCTCTTCCAGGCGGGCCCGGTGCTTTTCGACGGTTTCGCGTGCCTCCGTGGCCTGCTGCTCCGCCTCCTCCGCCTCCTGGCGGAGTTGGCGCATGGTGCCGCCGTGGTTTTCCAGTTCGGAATTGAGGCGCTCCACCAGCGATTCCGAAGAGCGGCGGTCCTGGAGAACCTTGTTCTCCTTGCTCCGTTCCGTCTGGATTTCCTGGCGAAGGCGGGCGAGCTGCGAATTGATGTCGTCTGACTCGCGGCGCAGAGACTCCAAGCGGCGGGCTTTTTCCTCGTTTTCGGTGGTGGCCTTTTCCAATTCGCCGCGTTCCCGCTCCAGGTCCACTTCAAGCGCCGAGAGCGTGCTCGTCAGGATTTGCAGGCGGTTGGTCGACGAGGCGATTTCCCGCTCAAGGAGCACCACGCGCTCGTTAATCGCCGCGATGTTCTGCTTGGCGGATTCAATGCGCCGCTGCTCGCGATTGACCGCCTGCTGGACATCGAATCGCTGCTGCTGCAAGTCCTGCGATTTATTCTGGTAATCTTCCATAAGGCGCGTCGCTTCCGCGCGCTTGGCTTCCGCGGCGGCCAGGGCGCTGTTCGCTGTTTCAAACTCGTCGCGTGCCTTGCCGAGCTGTGCTTCCACGCTTTCCAGCTTCTCCGCGAGCCGTTCCCGGCGGATCACAAGCAGCCGCTTCTGCAGGCGCTCGAGGCGGCGCTTCGCTTTGCGAAAGCGCACGGCTTTCCGAGCCTGGCGGTAGAGCGAGTTACAGGCGCGTTGCACTTCGTTCACGATATCAAAGAGCCGAAGCAGGTCTTCTTCCGTGCGCACCAGCTTGCGAAGCGTTTCTTCACGCCGCGCCTTATAGCGCGATATACCAGCCGCTTCCTCGAATATCTCGCGCCGTTCGCGGGGCTTGGCCTGCACCATGGTGCTGATCTGGCCCTGCTCGATAATCGCATAGTTATCCGCCCCCAGCCCGGTATCCATGAAGAGCTCGTGGATATCGCGCATCCGGCCTTTCTGCTTGTTAATCAGATAATCGGAATCGCCGTTGGAAAAAAGCCGGCGCGACACCATGACCTCGCTGTGGTCGATGCGCAGGTCGTGGTGCTCGTTGTTGACCAGCAGATTGATCTGGGCGAAGTGGGCCGGTTTGAGCGAGGCCGAGCCGCGGAAAACCACGTCGCCCATCTTGGAGCCGCGGAGCGACTTGGCCGACGTCTCCCCCAGCACCCAGCGAATGGCGTCCAGGACGTTCGATTTGCCACAGCCGTTGGGGCCCACGACGATGGTGATTCCTGGCAGGAATTCGATGGCGGTTTTGTGGGCAAAGGACTTGAAACCATGCAGTTCGAGGCGTTTCAGAAACACGGGAGCAATCCACCAGAGCGGGAAATGAGACCGGGCCACGGGACCACGAGTGTTGAGGCCACAAGACGGCTGGCGAGAACGTAAAGCCTAATAATGAGTGTTTGCCGTTGGGGGCGTGTTTGCAACGATATTTTTCCGTTGGGGAGAAGCTGTGGAAAAGTCTCGCGAGAGAACGCGAAAAAGGAACACCATGCCAAAGCTAGGCCCAGAAAATCCAGTGATCCAAGAGGCTAGACGATCTTCTTCTTCCATCCGCCGCCCCGGAATTTGACCATGAACAGGAGAGCGATGATCGAAAGCTGGAAAGCCGACGCATAGAGCGCCCCGAAGGCGCCGAGTTCCATGGGAAGCGCCAGGAACCACGCCAGGGGAAGAAAAACGCCCCATTGGCAGAAAACGCTGGCGACCATGACAAAAAAAGTATCTCCGGCCCCCTGGAGCGCCTTCCCGACAATCGTGTTCACCCCCTCAAGGGGCTGGATCAGCGCGACAATCACCAGAAGCATCACGGCCGTTTCCGCCACCCGGCCCAGATCATCGGCACCGGTTTGAACGTTGATCTTCTGCTCTGATGCCATGAGGAAAAGGCTGACGATGGGCTCGCGGAAGACGATGTAGCAGGTTGCCCCGATAAGCATCAAAAAAGTCCCCATGGCCCAGCACACGTAGGCGCTTTGAGCGGCGCTGTCCGGTTTTCCCGCGCCGAGGTGCTGGCCCACCATGGTGGCCGCGGCGATGCCAAAGCCCAGGCTGGGCAGATACGTCAAATATCCGACGTGGCGCGCGATGGTCGCCGCGGACAGGGAAATCCCGCCATCGGGCACGGCGGAATTGATCAGCATAAAGAGAAACATGCCGAAATTGCCGAAAAACTGCTGGACGAAAACCGGGGCCGCCAGGCGCAGCACTCCCCGGCTTACCGGCCAGTTGAAGTTCTTGAAAAACTGAAAATACTGATACCGCGAGCGAATACGCCGGTTGCGCAGCACCACGAGGAAGATAAGAAACCCGACGAAAACGGAAACGGATTGGGCGATGCCGGCGCCCGCAATGCCAATGCGGGGAAAGAAGAGCCGCCCCCCCACGAGCCCCCAGCAAATGAAGGCGTTCAAAAAAAGGACGATGCCATAGATCGCCATGGGAATTGTGGGGCGCGATATGGCATTGAAAAAGCCAATAATCGTCAGGATCGCGATGACGAATGGAATCCCGAGGAGACGCCAGTTGAAATAATCGATGGCGAGATTGGTGACGTGCTCGCTCTCGGCGGTCTGGAAAATCATGGGCCCAAGAAAGTAAAGCAAGACGGTCAACGGGACGCCGATGAGGAAGGAAAGGAGCAGCGCGTTGTCGAGACAGGCCCCCGCATCGGAAAAGTTCCCCTCGCCGTGGCGGCGCGCGATAATGGCCTGGGCGGCGATTTCCAGAGCGTGGAAAGACAGCACCAGCACCAGCGAAAACGTGCCCGCAAGACCGACGGCAGCAATCCCGCTTCCGCCAAGAACACTCCCGACGATCACGAACTCGGCGACGAGGCCAAGGACGATGACCAGATAAGCTCCGGCAACCGGCAGCGCAAGCTTCAGGGATCGTTCGATGAGCGGTCTGGAGAGGTCTCGGATCAAATCGTTGGCTGGGCTCGCGTGAAGACGGTGTGACGGGCTTTGGTGTCAATGGGGGGCGCGGGTGCCGTCAATCGGGATATGGGAGTTGGAGGTCGAAGGTCGAGGGTCGAGGGTCGAGGGGGGTGCAGGGTGCAATCAGGACATAGGTTGGTTGGTGCAATCAGGACATAGGTTACAGAGTTGGGTCAGGACATAGGTTACACTTCCATGGAATACGGACCGGGCGAATCGGGCCGGGCGAAAATCGAGATTCGGGTGTTGCTGCCCGGTAGAGAAACCACGTGAAAAAGTGTGGGCTTCTCCCCAGCTTCTTTCTTCCCAACAGCCCCCCGGGGCTTTTTCCGGTTGAGCCTCCCCCTGCCAATTTTGACCATCGCGGAATTATTGCCACCGGCTGCCCGTCCCGGGCTGCCGGGGATCCCGAAGCGGAGAATCGTTGATGAACGTTTGTGTGATTGGAACCGGGTATGTCGGCTTGGTGACCGGGGCTGTGTTTGCAGACCTGGGCAACGACGTCATTTGCGTGGACAAAGACGAGAAGAAAATCGCCATGCTCAAAAATGCCGAAATGCCCATTTACGAGCCGGGGCTGGAAGAAATGGTGCGCCGCAATCTGGAGGACGAACGCATCAGGTTTACGCTGGACACGATGGAGGGAGTTCAGAAGTCCGAGGTCGTCTTTATCGCCGTGGGTACGCCGCCCTCCGATGATGGCTCGACGGACATGCGCTACGTGGAATCGGCGGCAAAGGATGTCGCGGCCGCTCTGGATCAATATAAGATCATCGTCAACAAGTCCACTGTGCCGCCGGGCACGGGCAACTTTGTCCGGGATATTATCGAGCGAAACCGGCGCCGCGAAGTGGATTTCGACGTCGTCTCGAACCCCGAATTCCTCAAGGAGGGATCGGCGATTCAAGACAGCCTGACGCCCGATCGTATTGTCATCGGTGCGCCGTCGCAAAATGTCGCCATGGCCCTGTTGGAGCTCTACGCTCCCCTGGAAGCACAGATGCTGATCACCGATGTCACATCCGCCGAGATGATCAAGTATGCCTCCAACGCCTTCCTCGCGACGAAAATCAGCTTCATCAACTCAGTGGCGAATATCTGCGAGGCCGTCGGCGCCGACGTGACCCTGGTGGCCAAGGGCATGGGCACGGACAAGCGCATCGGCAAGGAGTTCCTCGCCGCGGGTCTGGGCTACGGCGGCTCGTGCTTTCCAAAGGACACGCTGTCGCTGATCCACACGGCGAAGGAATTCGGCGAGGACTTCGACATTCTGGAAGCGGTGGTCGCGGTAAACGCGGAACGCACGCCGCGCTTCATCCGCCGAATCAAGGAAGTCATGAAGGACCTGAAGGGAAAGCGCTTTGGGGTCCTTGGCCTGGCCTTCAAGCCCGATACCGACGACATGCGCGATGCCAAATCCGTCGAAGTGATCAACGAACTCGCGAAAGACGAGGCGACCTTCGCGGCCTACGACCCCATCGCCGTGGAGAATGCCCGCCCGCTGCTGCCAAAGGATGTTGAGTATCTCGACAGCCCCTACGCCGTGGCGAAGGACGCGGATGCGCTGATCATCATGACCGAGTGGAAGGAATTCCGCGGCCTCAAGTTCGACCGCATCCGCGACATCATGAAACGCCCCCTCATCTTCGACGGCCGGAACATCTACCAGCCCGACCGAATGGCCCGCATCGGAATCGAATACGTCGCCATTGGGCGCGCAGCGGGATTGAAGTGCTAACGCAAGCTGGTTCGTCTCGGACAATCCGGGCTGGCGGAAAAGCTTCCGCCAGTCTTTTCTTATCCCATGGAGAAATGGGGCGGTTGCCCATTGACGGGCGCTCGGAGTCGAGGCACTTTTGCCCTTTTCGTACAGGTTACGTCACTGAGGGTGCTGAAGAATGATTCGAATCGAACGGCTTCGTGATCGCAGGGAATTCCGCAACGGCCCGAACAGGGAAACAACCTGCGCACGGCTCACTGCGGACGAGCATGTGATGCGATATCTGGTTCACCGGAGCCAGGGATGGATTCCCCGCGCGGCCCCCTACGACGTGAAAACCCTGCTGGGTATCCATGTCCACGAGGACGCGGAATTCGTCGATCTCATCCGGGCCCGCCGGAAAGAATTAGAGAAGGTGGCACTGGCTCGCCCCGTGCTCTACCGGCCGGCGCCGGAACTGCTGGAAATCTTCGATTTCATGGACTCCCTGCAAACATGGGAGGAATACGTCGGCGCCGTTTACAGCGTGATCAAGCCCGGCCTGATCGACGCATGGGAGAAACACTTCACAACAACGGATCCCCTCCTGGATGAACCGACAACGCGGCTCATGAGCAACCTCATGCGCGTGGCCTCGCAGCATATCGGCGGCGGCATCGCCCTCGTCGAGAGTTTGTATAGCCAGAAAGACGCGCACACCGAAGCCCTTCACGAATCCTCGGAGAAACTGCGCGCGCTCTGGTCCCGGTTGCCCGCGGTCCCCGCGGAACGGCAGGACGGTGAAACCGGGACCGCGAGCCTCTCCACAATGCCGCCCCTTGAGCACGTTGTTCGCGACCCATCGCCCAAAAGGGACGGCGGCAACGGACCAGAAGATACAAAGAAAAAGACGCTGCATTCGCTGCTGAGCGAAGAACTGGAGCGGGGCGAGGTTCTGGCGGAATGCTCCCATGCGCACCCCGAGCTTCCCTGGGAATTTCACCGCGACATGGCCCGGCTGGCGTGGGACCAGATGCGCCACGCGCTGGCTCTGGAAAAAATCCTTCGTAACATGGGTGTCGAGTGGGGCGACTACCCCATGGATACGCGGCAGAGCGGACGCTGGCTCGCGATGCCCCTCGCCGACCGCCTCCGGACGCTCGCGGCCCAGGCCCTGCGCTGCGTTCGCGAAGGCCGGATGTGCGAATTCGGCAGCCTCGAAGGCACCGAGGAATTTTACCCCTTCCTCGTTTGCGGGTATTTCCGGGCGGACGATCGGTTGTCCGCGGAGAAATGCTCGCACTGGGCACAGTGGATCGAGGGGGCGGACGACGGGCGCTGAGGACGTCTAGACGTCCTCCATCACCCGAAAGAACGTCCTCCGTCGACAACGATGCTCTCGCCGCACAGATCATCCGTTTCTAAAATGAAGATCAAAGCATTGGCGATGGATTTCGGCGCCCCCCAATGGCCCGTGGGGAGGCGCGCGAGGATTTTTTCTTTAATCTCCGGCGTCATGTCTTCCGGCTCGATGATCGGGCCCGGCGCGATTTCATTCACCAGGATTTCCGGCGCGAGTTCCCGGGCGAAAGCACGCGTCAGCGCATGCAGCCCGCCCTTCGAAGCCATGTAGTGGGCGTAGTAGCGATAGGGCCGATAGACAGCCCAGTCGGTGACGTTGACCACGCGCCCCGGCCTGGCATGGCGCAGCAGGGGCTCGCAAAACTGGCTGCAAAGAAATGGCCCGTAAAGATTTGTGCGAACCACGGAGAAGAAATCGCGCTCGGTGATTTCCCGGAGCCTCTCGCGGGGGAAAACAGCAGCGGAATTCACCAGCGCCGTCAGGCGGCCAAATCGCTCCTCGATTTCCCCAACCATCCGGCTCACATCCACCGGGGATCCCTGGTTCCCCTGGACGACCAGTGTCTCGCGGCCCATTTCACGAACAAGCCCGGCCACTTCTTCGGCTTCGGGGCGGGAATGGTGACAGTGAACAATCACATCGGCTCCTTCCCTCGCGCACGCCAGGGCCATCTCCCGCCCCAGCCGCCGCGCCGAACCCGTAATCCAGATAACATGTCCTTCAAGCCGCATCGCCCCGTATTCCTTCTGTCCAATGATTTGCCGACTGCCGGGAGAAAGGCTGGAATGGAGCCTTTCCGGGAGGCAATGGGATCTTGGCCATGGCTTAGCGAAGGCCCGTATCGCGCGCCGAAGGCGAAGGGCTTGACAGCAGAGCCCATCGCGGTGTTCTTTTCCCCTTCTGCGTCGGGGTGTAGCGCAGTTGGCTAGCGCACCGGCTTTGGGAGCCGGGGGTCGTGGGTTCGAGTCCCACCACCCCGACCATTTTCACCTGGGGTCCAAACCGGACACATCGGTAACACGTTGTTCCTAAGACGTGGGTAACACCTTAAAGGGGTTATCACCGATTGACCCGCCATGCCTGAGCGAATGCAGGCTAAAGAGCCCGGTTCTGATTTTTCGCGTTGCTATGCGAGAACGCCACCACCGGCTCTCTGGTGTGCAAACGAGGAGTATAAGGAATGGCCATACCCGATTTTCAGTCACTGATGCTTCCAGTTTTAAAGCTGGCGGGCGACGGATCCGAACACAAGTTTCGCGATGCTGTCGATCAACTCGCTGAGGATTCAGGGCTCACAAACGAAGAGCGTAGCGAGATGCTGCCCAGCGGGACCCAAGCCCTTTTCACCAACAGAGTCGGGTGGGCTCGAACGTATCTCAAACAGGCAGGCCTGATAGATTCTCCACGACGCGGCTACTTTCACATTACGGATGAAGGTCGGGCTTTCTTAGCTAAAAATCCGATAAAGATCTCCATCTCTGACCTCCAACAGTTTGATAGATTCCGGAGGTTTAGGGCTCGGCGCCACGAAAAGAAGAACGACGACGAGACACAATCAGCGGAGCTCGATATTGCGACCGAAACCCCGGAAGATTCCTTAGCGGCCGCCTATCGAACTTTGCGAAAAAACCTCGAACAAGAGTTACTAGAAACTGTCACGGATTCATCCCCGACCTTCTTCGAGAGAATGGTTGTCGATCTTCTGGTCAAGATGGGCTACGGAGGAAATCGTCAGGATGCGGGTCGCGCCCTTGGCAAGAGCGGTGATGGAGGAATCGATGGGATAATCAAAGAAGATCGGCTTGGTTTGGACGTGATTTATATTCAGGCAAAAAAATGGGACGGCACGGTGGGAAGGCCGGAAATTCAGAAGTTTGCTGGTGCTCTTCAGGGACAAAGAGCAAAAAAAGGCGTGTTTATTACAACGTCAGCCTTTTCGAAGGAGGCGACCGAATACGCTGCTGTTATAGATTCCAAGATCATACTTATCGACGGAAGCCGACTTGCAGACCTCATGGTCGAGCATAATGTCGGGGTGTCCGTAGTCGGGAATTACGAAGTTAAAAAGCTGGATTCAGATTATTTTTACGAGGAATGAGAAAAGGAAATATAAGGACAATCGGTCGCAACGAGGCAGCAGAAAGTCCACTCGCTGATGCTCCATCACCTGGGCCAGATCCTTAACCAGCACATACGGCCTCGCCCGGCGCAGTGCTGAGGCAATTGGCTCC
>CAYFUR010000008.1:0-57729 GCA_964346275.1 uncultured Candidatus Sumerlaeota bacterium | reverse complement strand
CTTTCCCTCTGAGTTCCATTTTCCTTAAACTGGGCTAGCGTTTCGGTCCAAGTTATGGTTCTTTGCAGTCTGGTCATTGAGCCCATGCCCTTTGTTTTTCCTTAATCGGGCCCACAAAGCCGGGCCGATGACCCATCACCGGCGTAATTTACAGATCAGGGGCAGGCTGCCTCTCTGTGGTTCTGGAATTATCGACTGGAGAAAGGAAGGACTTCCATGAGTTCTACTCTCCTATCCAGGCTGCCCCGAAAAGGGAACCACCCCGAGCCTCGGCGTCTCATTGTCGCTCTCGTCCATCCATCCAACTATGATCACGCGGATTTATCCGGCCGCAGCTCCTATGTGCAGACCTATGCAAAGGGCGTGATTCCCTGCAATACGTTGCGCGTTTTGAAAAGCTTGACGCTTGAAGCGCTCAGCCGGCCCCGCTTCGCCGGCATGGAAACTGAAGTGCATGCCTTCGAGGACAATATCCGCGCCCAGCAGCGGGCATTCCGCCGCCTTTTGAAGCGCCACCCATCGGAAGGGACACTGCTCGTTGTCGGATTCGTCGGCGTGCAAAGTAATCAAGTTCCGCGTGCTCTCGACGTGGGCCGGTCCGCGTTGCGCGCCGGAGCCACCGTGGTGTGGGGAGGGCCGCACATCACCGCTGGCATCAACGCGTCTCTCAAGGGTATCAGCACGATCGATCCCATGCGCCCGGGAGTGGCGAGTCCCCACCAGATGCCCGCGGAAATTCAAGACCTCCTGGAGACACCGGGCGTTATCGTCTTCCACGGCGACGCCGATGCCAAAAACGCCTGGGCGCATGTTCTGGAGGATCTGGTGGAAGGCTGCGCGAAAAACTATTACGAAGCGGGCCTGGCCGAGGATTTAGATGAGCCCGGTGGTATCTATGATTCAGAATACCTCGAGGCTTTCGCCGCTCCCGTGGCGGCCATCGATACGGAACGCGGATGCCCGTTCAAATGTAAGTTCTGCGCGGCGATCCAGGCTCACGGCCGTGTCATGCGCAGCCGCGATCCGGCAAGAATTGTCGATTGGGTCGTCAGGCAGTGCGAATCCTTCGGCAGGAGAGTGACGATCCTTTTCGCCTCCGATAATCTCGCGCGCAACCCGCACTGGCGCCAGTTGCTGGAAGGTTTGAGGCAGCTCCGCGAGAAAGGTTACGACTTCAGCATTTGGGCCGAGGCCGACGTCCTCTGCAACAGCGGGCCCAATCGAGGGTTTCTCGAAGCGTACGCGGCAGCCGGCGGAAGGGGACTCTTTTTCGGCATCGAAAGCATGAACAGCAAGAACCTCGTCGCTGCCGGCAAGAAGCAGAACATGATCGATCGCCTTCCCGCTTTCTTCACCGAATGCCGCTCCCACGGCATCGCCCCCGAAGGCGGCTATATGATCGGGTTCGAGCATGACACACCAGAGAGTATCCGTGAAGATGTGAAACTCCTGGGCAAGGCCGGAATGTCGCGCGCGTCTTTCTTCGTCAAGACTCTGCTGCCGGGGAGCCAGGACTGGGCGGAAGCCGTTGCGAGCGGGCGCCCGATGAGTCCGGATCTCAACAATTACGACTCCACCGTCGTGAGCTATCAACATGAACACATGACCGATGAAGAGTGGACCCGTGCCTATATACAGGCTTTTTGCGATTTCTATAGCATGGAAAACATGATCGAAACCCTCGTTGGCTATAGAGATCCCTCGGCGCGCTGGCGGTTGATCAAGACATTCATTTGGTATAGGTGGGCTTATCTCGTCGAGAGGTCGCACCCCATGACCGCCGGGCTCTATCGGTTTCGCCCCTTTTCGGAAAGGCGTCCCGGATACTCCCATGACTCCTTGACCTGGCATTTGCTGGGCGAGCTATGGCGCCATGTGCGCTATTTCGGTTTCTCCCTGCGGGAATACTATATTTTCCAGAACGTGATTCTGGAGGCGGAATTCCGCATTCGAAGGGAAGAAATGTCCAACCGTTTTGACAAACACCTGCAAGATATGACGGGGCACGTGAACAGCGTTGGAGACTGGGCCCAGCGCACATTTCGAGCCCCCATGCGGCGTGCGTGGCTCAATGAATTCTGGAGGCGCTATGGCAGCCGCAAATGGAGGCTGCTCCGTCCCGCCAGCGTCCGCCTGCATCTGAAAATGTTGCCAATCGCCATGACCGAGGTCGTCTATACATTGCGCTTCACCCGCATGTTCCTGCGTGGACTGCGCCAGTGATTTCCACCTGTTTCCGGGCGGGCGGGATCCAAGTAGAACAAGATTAAGGGAACCCGGGCAATTCCCGCCCCAGACCTCATTTTGCTCCTCGTCCCCGTCCTCCTTTCTTATCACAGAAAATGCGCCCCGCGGCTGTCCGGAAGGTGCGCCTGGGTACACGGCTGCGAACGAGAGCAGCGGCACCGGTGCGCCCTCCCCGCCAAAACACGGCTTGCTCCCGGCGGTCGGCTGCTTATAGCTCTCGGCTTCACTCTGTTGGCTGCCAACCGGGAGTCCGAATTCTTCAGAACCGACCAGGAACCGCGCGATGCCGATTCAGATTTATAACAGCCTGACGCGACGCAAGGAAGAGTTCCAGCCCCAGAACCCGCCCCGGGTGCTATTCTACAACTGCGGCCCGACTGTTTACGGGCACTTCCACATCGGCAACGCCCGCAATTTCGTCGTCTTCGACGTCATCCACCGCTGGCTGCGCCATCGCGGCTACGACGTGCGTTATGTCCAGAACATCACCGATGTGGACGACAAGATCATCCGCCGCGCGGCGGAGGAAGGTGTCACGCCCGGCACCGTGGCGGAGAAATACACCGCCTATTTCTTCGAGAAAATGCGCGAGCTCGGCAACCTGCCCGCCAGTGATTACCCTCGCGCCACGCGCCACATCGGCCCCATCATCGGCCTCATCAAGCAGCTGGTGGACAAGGGCCACGCCTACGCGACGGACGACGGCTCGGTCTGGTTCCAGGTCTCCAGCTTCCAGGACTACGGCAAGCTCTCGCGCATGCCGCTGGACCAGATGCAGCAGGGCGAGCGCGTGGACGACGCAGTGCAGAAGATGAAGCGCTCGCCCATGGATTTCGCCCTTTGGAAAGCGGCGAAGGAGGGCGAGCCCGCCTGGGATTCCCCCTGGGGCAAGGGACGCCCCGGCTGGCATATCGAATGTTCCTGCATGTCCATGAAGGCCCTCGGCTCGGAAACCATCGATATCCATGGCGGCGGGGTGGATTTGCGCTTTCCCCACCACGAAAACGAAATCGCCCAGAGCGAGGCGGCCACCGGCCGGCCCTTTGCCAATTACTGGATCCACAACGGCATGCTGGACATCGAGGGCGAGAAGATGTCGAAGTCCCTCGGCAACATCAAAACGATCGACGACGTGCTTGGGATCGTCGATCCGCTGACGCTGCGCTATTTCCTCATCAGCGCGCGCTATCGCGATAAGCTGGATTTCACGTCGGACAACCTGCGCAAATGCCGCAGCGCTGTCGATCGCCTGATCACCGCCAATAAAGAGGCCGACCGCGTTCTCTCCGGCGTGACGGCGGACGAAGGCTGGGACGCCGATGCGGATTTCCGCGCTCTGAACGAGGAATTCGGCGCCGCCATGGACGACGATTTCAACACGCCGGGCGCCCTGGGCGCGCTCAACAAACTGGTCACCATGCTCAACACCCTGCGCACTCAGGTGGAAAACCGCGAGGAAAGCCCGATCCGGCTCGCGCGGGGCTATGCGCTGCTCAACGACCTGCGCGATGCCATTGGCCTCGGCCAGGCGCTGGAACCGCGGGCCGGCGGCCTCGGCGAGGAAGCATGCGAGGCGGTGCTGGAGCTGCTTGGGTCCATCCATCCCGCGGCAAAGGAACAGCAGCCGCCGGCGGAACAGGCTCTGGACGAGCTGATTCGCCTGCGCGCCGAGGCCCGCAAGTCCAAGGACTTTGCCACGGCGGACAAAATCCGCGACGACCTGGCCAAGGCGGGCATCCTTTTGGAAGACAAGCCGGGAGAAACCGTCTGGAAGCTCGCCTGAGCCAGCGGTCCAACCATGAAAACGGGAGAGTTGGCGCCCTCGCCGGGGTTTTTCCTTTGCGAATGACCCGGCCCATTGGCCAGCTTCTCCGCACCTCACCCTGACCTCACACCGGAGCGACCTGAATGGCGGAACAATTCATCTTCACCATGCTTGGCCTGAACAAATACTATGGCCAGAAGCAGGTGCTGAAAGATATCAATCTCTGTTTCTACCCCGGCGCCAAGATCGGCATCGTCGGCGAAAACGGCTCGGGCAAGTCCACCGTGCTGCGCATCATGGCGGGCAAGGACGACGAGTTCCAGGGCAAGGCGGACCTTTCCCGCGGCTTCGAGCGCGGCCATGTTCCCCAGGAACCGCAAATCGACCCCCAGTCCACCGTGCGCACCGTTCTCGAAGGCGCCTTCGCCTCCATCATGAAGGATCTCGCCGAATACGACGAAATCACCATGAAAATGGGCGAGGACATGTCCGACGACGAGATGCAAAAACTCATGGACCGCATGTCCGAACTGCAGGACCAGCTCGACGCCAAGGACGCCTGGAACCTGGACCAGAAAATCAACCAGGCCACCGAGGCCCTCGTCCTCCCCGAGGACGAACGCCTGATCGAAACGCTCTCCGGCGGGGAAAAGCGCCGCGTCGCTCTCGCCCGCATTCTTCTCGAACAACCCGACCTGCTCCTCCTGGACGAGCCCACCAACCATCTCGACCCGGTGACGGTGGATTGGCTCGAACAGCAGCTATCCGATTACCCGGGCACGGTGATCATCGTGACCCACGACCGCTATTTCCTCGATAACATCACGAAGTGGATCCTCGAGCTGGACCACGGCGCGGGCATTCCCTTCGAGGGGAATTACTCGTCGTGGATCGAGCAGAAGCTGAGCAAGCTGGCGGGCGACGAGAAGAAGGGCTCGCCCCGGCGCAAGGCGCTCGAACACGAGCTGTCCTGGATTCGCATGACCCAGAAAGACCGCCACGACATGGCCCAGAGCCGCCTGGAGCAGTACGAGCGGCTGGTCGCCCAGGAAAAGGCCGAAGCGGAGAAAGACAGCGCGACGATCCAGATCGCACCGGGCGAGCATCTTGGCGATCAGGTGGTCGATTTTCAGAACGTGACCAAGGGATACGGCGACACGATCCTGATCAAGGACCTGGAGTTTTCGCTGCCCAAGGCCGCCGTGGTCGGCGTGATCGGCCCCAACGGCGCGGGCAAGACGACGCTTTTCCGCATGATCGTTGGCCAGGAACAGCCCGATGGCGGAGAAGTCGTGATCGGCAAGACCGTGAACCTGAGCTATGTTGATCAGGAACGCTCTTCCCTCGAAGGCGACCACACGCTGGTCGACGAAATCGGCCAGGGGAACGCCGAAATCGAGGTGGGCAAGCGCATGGTACCCGTGCGCCAGTATCTCTCGCGCTTTGGATTCCGCGGGGCGGACCAGCAAAAGCCGCTGAACAAGTTCTCCGGCGGCGAGCGCAACCGCGCCAACCTGGCGAAACTCATGCGCGAGGGGGGCAACGTGCTGCTGCTGGATGAGCCCACCAACGATCTGGACGTCAATACGCTGCGCATGTTGGAGGAAGCCATTCTCAACTTCAGCGGCTGCGTGCTGGTAATCAGCCACGATCGCTTCTTCCTGAACCGTATATGCACGCATACCCTCGCCTTCGAGGGCCAGGGCCAGGTGCGCTGGTTCGATGGGAACTATGAAGAGTATGAAGCCTGGCGCGAGAAAGAGCTGGGGTCGAAGTTGTTTGAAAACCGGCGCGCCCGGTATCGGAAAATCGTCAAGTAAGTTCCACGGTGGCGCGCGGGGCGCGCTGGATCCATGATCGTTCTTCTGCCGCTTTGCCTGGCTCTGCTATTCTTCTTCCTGCTGAGGCTTTGCTATCGCGATGCCCGGGCGGCCTTTGTGGCCGCCCTGGTTTCTTTTCAACTGATCCTCGTCATGGCGACGGAGGGGCTGTCTCTCTTCCACGAAATCACTTGGCCCGCGCTCGTCTTCCTGTGGCTGGCGGTGGCGTCGGGCCTGGGGATTTACGTCTGCGTCTATCAGGACTCTCTATGGCACCGCTTGCACGCCAACTGGCGCCTCTACGCGCCGCGAAGCACGGCGGGCAAGGCGGGGTATATCGCGGCGGCGGTGACGCTCGGCGTGCTGCTCGTGCTGGGCATCCTGATGCCGCCGCTCAACGTCGATTCCATGACCTATCACCTGCCCAAGGTGATGTTCTGGGCGCAGAATGAAACGCTGGCCGTCTTTCCGGCTCATGATTTCCGCCTGGTTGCGCCCGCGCCCGGCGCGGAACTGACGACGCTCCACACGTATATCCTGAGCGGATCCGATCACTTTTTCCACAGCGTCCAATGGATCGCGCTGGCCGGATGCGCCGTGGCGGCGTCCCTCGTGGCGGGGCAACTCGGCGGTGGGCGGCGCGGCCAGGGCGCGGCGGCCTTTCTGGTGCTCACAATCCCCATGGCGATCATGCAGGCCACGACCACCCAGACGGACCTCGTCACGTCCTTCTTCAGCATCGCCTTTGTCTATTTCCTGTTTCGCCTTTGGCGCGGGATGAGCCGCGCCTGGGCCGCCGACGCCTTCTTCGCCGGCGCCGCCCTCGGCCTTGCCGTCTATACAAAGGGGACGGCCTATTTCTATCTGCTGCCCTTTGGGCTGATCATGCTGGCCATGCCGGCCTTTCAAAGGCGCTGGCGCTGGGTGCGGGCGATTCTGCTCATGGGGCTGGTGGCGCTCGCGGTGAACGCCGTTCATTTCCAGCGCAATCTTTACAACTTTGGGACGCCGTTCATCTCGGGCCACTTTCACCTGGAAAACGAAACCCACACGCCGCGGCTGCTTTTCTCCAACATCGCGCGGAATCTTTCGCTGCACCTGGTGCTTCCCGTCGAGAAATGGGCCGTGGAGGTCCACGAGGCTGTCGAGGCCTTTCACAACCTGATCGGGGCCGACCTCCACGATCCGGACACAACAATGGGCGGCTCCTATTATCTGAACCCGGACCAGGTGTCCCACGATTACGGCGGCAATCCGATTCACTTTCTGGCAATCCTGTTTTGTTTCGGGGCCGTGCTGCTGAGTTGGAAACGGCGCGAATCCGCCCTGGTCCGCGTCTATACCATCGCCGTGATTTTTGGATTCCTGGTCTTCTGCCACCTGCTGAAATGGCAGCCATGGCACAGCCGCCTCCATCTTGGCTTTTTTATACTGGCATGTCCCGTGATTGCCGTGGAACTCGTCCGCTGGCTGCCGCGCAAGGCGTTCACCCGCTTTCTCATCGTCGTCTATGCGGCATCGCTCTACTGGCTCTTCTTCAACAGCACGACCCCGATCTTCGCAACGACCAATGTCTTCAACACACCCCGTGGAGATCTCTATTTCCTCCGGCGCCCGGACCTGAAGCAGCCCTTCCAGGACACCGCGCAATTCCTCCGCGCACAAGACCCCGATAGCATCGGCCTCATTGTCGGCGGCGACCAGTGGCAGTATCCCCTTTGGCCGCTCCTGGGCGGACCCCTCCCGGAAATGCACCATCGCTATGTGCGCAACCATACCGATGAGTTTCTTTCCCGGGTTGCGTCGGAAGATTACAGGTCAGACCTCTTCGTACTGTTTGGTTCCGAGGCGGAGAATCACCGCTTTCCCGAGGGCGCCGGGGTGGAAATCGTTTTTCACCGCCCGCCGCTCCGCGTCTATACGCGAAAGGGAGAGGCCCGGGAAATGGCGCCGTTTCCGCACTGGGAGCGGCTGGAAACCCGGGGCATGTCCATCATCGATTTCTTCATCCCCGTGCGGACTCACGCGCTTCTGCTCGGTGTGCTGGCGGGTGCGGCGGCGCTTTGGCTGCAGCGAAAGCGCAAACAGCGACTGATCCCGCCGGGAAAAGATCCACCCTTTCTGCGCAAGTGGGCGCCGCACGCGCTTTGGGTGCTCGGGTTCCTGAAACTTGGACTCATCTTCCAGGCGGTCTCCAATGGATACGTGACAGCCTGGGAAGATGACGGCGCGCGATTCCGTATCGCCCACGACCTGCAGTTCAAGCCCGGCATCGGAACGCTCGACCATGTCTGGCCCGGCGGGGCGCTGCTGCTGCCCAGCTATGCGATGCGCCTGGCGGAAAATGATTTGGCGGCGCTGCATTGGCAGGCCTGGTTTTTTGCCGTGGCCAGCGTCTTCGTCGTCGCATGGCTCGCCTGGGAAGTGAGCGAACGCTGGATCGCCGCTCTTCTCGCGGGATTCCTCGCGGCGGTTTTGCCGATGCACACCTGGCTCAGCCCGCACGCCATGCCCACGGTGCCCATGACGGCGTTCCTTTGCGCGGCGACGGCGTTCGGGCTGCGCGGTTGGAAACGCCTGCGCGATGGCGGCCCGAATGGCGAAGCCTATTGGCTGGCCGCGGGAGCATGCCTCACACTTGCCGCGTCTTATCGCTATGAGGGGTGGATGTATATCGCGGGTTTTGGTGCCGCCGCGGGCGGCCACTGGGCCTGGCGGCTGTATCGCGCCAGAACCTTCAAGCGTCTAGACACGGCCGGGCCCACGCTGCGCTATCATTTCACCCTGCTTCTCTTCGCCGGCGGGGTGGCGATGATCTTTCCGGCTTTTTGGGCGCTGGATTCCTGGATGGTCCACGGCAATCCGCTTGCCTTTCTTTCAAACCAGGTGCAACTCAATACCGTGGGCAGCCGGGGAAGCCTCGCCAGCCGCCTGACGCTCTTTCCCCTCACGATGGATACACAGATTCAGATGCTTTGGGGGGTTGTCCTGGCCGGGACCGTGGCCATGGCGCTTGCCCTGCGAAGGCGGCCCGCCGCGACGTTTTACCTGCTTGTCTTTGTCGCCTACTTCGTGATTCTGGCCGGCATGGTGGCCTGGAAAGGCGCGGGGCTTTCGCCCCAGCGCTATGCCCTGAGCCTCACCGTGCTGGCTTTTCCCTTTGCCGGGTTTGTATTCGCGCAACTGGCGGACCCGCCGCACGGCTCCTGGTCGAGAGGCTTGCGATGGGTGGCAGCCGCCGCCGGCGTCTATACGGTGGGAGCTTTTGCGCTCCAGAGCGTCCGCGATACGACGCGCATTGTGCGCTTTGGCTATCTCACGGAATCCTTCATCGCCGGAGAGATGATTCGCCAGGAAATGCAGCAACCCCAGATCCTGCCGACGATCAACCGCGGAGGGCCGATTCTGCTCTGGGCGCCCGAGCCCGAGGCGGCCGCCCTGAGTCATGTCCAACTCATGACCGGCCATCCCGACCGCCTCCACATTTCTACCAGCGAGCATTTCCCGTGGGAATTCGCCGAGGAAGAAAACCTCATCCTCTTCCGCTTCATGGGCCGCGGGGAAGACATTCCCGACCACCTCGAACCCGTCGGCGCCCTCGGCCGCATGGAAGTCTATACGGCTCCCATTGATTGACTTGGGGCTCCTGCCTGAAATCTCATCATCTTCCTCGTCCTCGTCATCTTCATCGCCGAGCCCCGGGGAGGGAGCCTTGGGCGAAGATGGTTTGTCGAAGAGAGCCAATTTATACGGAGACGATTGCCTGCCGATTTCGGTGGGAGATGATGGGAAAGCGCCTGCAAGCCTCCTGATCGTAATCTTACTCCCTGTTTCTCATCCAAATAAAAAGTCACCGGCTCGTATAGACAAAACCCCCGCTCTTGCTGAGCGGGCGGCGGGGTTGAGTTTTTTCTTCCGCTCTTACTGCGATGCGCCGGGCGTTTCATCCGCCGTGGCCTGGTCCCATTCGCCGGGAGTCGACCGCATCTCTTCCAGCACGATTTCCGCCACGCGTTCGATGACTCGCGGGCGTTCCTCGCCCCGGGTTTTGCTGAAAGAGACGATAATCACGGCATCGCCATTGGGAAACTCGAAGAGCCCCGCGTCATGGCGGCAGAGGCCCGTGGAGCCGCCCTTGGCATAGAGCGTTGCGCCCTCGGGGACAACCTCGGAAAAGAATGCGCGCGATTCTTCATCCCGCTTCATCAGGGCCAGCATCTCCTCGCAAGCCTGATAGTCCACCACGCCGTGGCGCCAGATCAGGTAGAGCAGCCGCGCCGTGTCGTTGGTCGTCATACTGTTTGAGCGCTCAAAGTTATCGCCTGCCGGCTCGCCAAGCCATTGGATATCGCGGCCGTAGAGAGGGATGCCCGTGTCATAGGTCTTGTTCGTGGCCCAGAGGCCATCCATGCCGAGCTTTTGCATATACCGCGTGGCCGTTTGCCGTTTCATTTCAAAGGATGTTCGCGCTTCCCCCGCCAGATCGGGCCCGAAATACGTGTTCGTGATGCGATCGAGGATCCGATTCGTGGCGAAGTTGTCGGAATAGACAATCATGTCGTGGAGGTCTTTTCTGAGTTCCTCCGTCATCTCCAGCAGGCCGGTGCGATGCTGATCATAAACTGTCAGCATATAGACAAGCTTGATCACGCTGGCCGGATAGACGGGTTCGGTGCCCTGGTAGGATCCGATGCGGATGTCCCGGGAATCACGGCAGTCGATGATCGTCGTCCAGACATCATCTCCGGCGACGCTGGCGCCGCCAAGCTCCTCCACGGCCCGGAGCGTTGCTTCCGCCGCCAGTTTGTCAATGGTGGGGGAGGGGCGTGGTTCTTCCACCACGAGGCGGGAATCCGATACGGCGATCTCGCGCCATGTTGGCGAGGAAAGAGGATTCACGGTCTGGCGGGCGGCACACCCGCCGAACGCCATGGTTGCTGCCAGAAGGAGAAAATGAAACGATTTCATGGGAACCTGCCTGGAAAAATTGATGAAATCATCTTTCCTTTTTTGCCACGGCGCAAGCCGGAACACGCCTTATGGCAGTTCGAAGGATTCCACCACGATCTCCTCGAGCGTTATCGGCAGCGCCGGATCGTTGCCGTCGCCGGGCACGGCCATTTCGGCAAATTCATTGCCTCGACGTAAGCGTTTCGCCATTGAGGCCGGCGCTGGTCGAGTTGGAGCAAAGGGAACAAGATTGGCGTTCCAGGCTTCTTGTGAAAAAAACGCACACACTGATCATTCTGGCGGGGTGAGTAATCTCATGAGTATCAACGAACTGCAAAAAACCGGCATCCCTTTTTTTGACAACCTGGTGGGCGGGATTCCGCGGGGATCGCGCAATCTGTTTATTGGCCCTCCGGGAACGGGCAAAACGGTTTTCGGAATGCATTTCCTCTGGGCCGGGCTCCGGGCTGGCGAAGTCGTTTCCTATGATGTGTTCGATCGCCCGTGGCCGCATATACGCCGCTACTTTCAATCCTTCGGCTGGGACGTCGTGCCCCACGAGGAAGAAAAGAAGCTCCTCCCGATCCAGGCCTTCCCGCATTACGAGCCCTTCAAAAAAGACTCCCACGTGCGTTATTTCGACCTTCCCGATTTCGAGGCCATGCGCTCTCTCGATCTGGAACTGACGGAAGCCGGCTGCACACGATTCCTATTTGGCGACGGCTATACACACCTTTTTAACACAATGGACGAAGAGCAGTGGCGCGCCGTGGAATACTGGACGGTCAACTGGAGCCATTACAGCAACATGACGAATATCGATATCGTAAATGAGTTTGAAGAAGCGTCGCCCGTTGCCCGCCGCCTGATGGACTTCACCCGCTATCTCGGCCACAATATTATCCGCTTTCGCGTCCGTGAAACCGGAGGCCGCATGCGCCGCGAAATGCGCATCGAGAAAATGGAAGGAGTCGAGCATCCCATCGACTGGATGCCTTTCCGGATTACAAGTTCGGGAATCGAAGCGGAAAGCGAAGGGGGCGAACCGTTGCTGCCGTGAAGATATACGGAGTGGATTTCACCAGCGCCCCCTCGCGCAAAAAGCCGATCACCCGCGCCGAGTGCCGGATCGAGGGGAATACACTGGTGCTGGAGCAAGTGGGCACGCTTCCCTCATTCCCGGAGTTTGAAGAAACGCTGCAGGTTCCTGGTCCGTGGGTGATGGGCCTCGATTTCCCCTTCGGCCAGCCGAGAAAACTGATCGAAAACCTTGGCTGGCACCGGTCCTGGCCCGGCTATGTATCCCGGCTTGCGGCCTTGTCTATACAGGATTTCGCCCGCCTCTTGAAAGAATACCGCGATCCCCGCCCGCCCGGCGACAAGCAGCATCCCCGCGCTGTCGATCGCCTTTGCGGTTCCCA
The DNA here is from genome assembly GCA_964346275.1 of uncultured Candidatus Sumerlaeota bacterium. Classification (GTDB taxonomy): domain Bacteria; phylum Sumerlaeota; class Sumerlaeia; order SLMS01; family SLMS01; genus CAYFUR01. The sequence goes on along the minus strand of CAYFUR010000008.1, from coordinate 45,526 downwards.
AAGCCCCATGACGATGTATATGACCCCCGTGGGCCGGATGTTCTTTCGCGGGGCGCCCTGCCTTCTCAAATCGGGAGCGTCCATTCATCCGGTGCATCCGCGCCGAGACAGCCGCATCTGCCTGGAAGCCTATCCGGCGCTGGTCGCACGGAAATGGATTGGCCGGCAGCCCTACAAAAACGATAATCGGAAAAAGCAGACATCCGAACAGCGCGCTGCCCGCTCCCGCGTTATCGAGTCGATCCTGTCGGATGAGCTTCCCCGGATATACGGGCTGCGGCTCAGGCTTTCCCGCGAGCTGGCAGGGGCACTGGCCGAGGAGCCGGGCGCCGATCGGCTCGACGCGGTTCTGTGTGCGATTCAGGCCGCTTGGGCCGCCCGCACCACGAATTACGGCGTTCCCGATTCTGCGGATTTGCTCGAAGGGTGGATCGCCGATCCGGAGCTTCTTTCCCAATGCCCTCAAACTTGACGCTGATTATGTTCAATAGAACATTCGGGAACAAACCCCTTCGTCCTTGTCCTCGTCATCGCCTGGGAGCCGGGTCCAGCCGGAGGGCATCGTGAAATCCTGCCTACTCGCCCCGCGGGGGAGGAAGGCGATCTTCCAAGGGGGGAAGATCAGGGAAAGGCGCGTGCGGTTCCTTTTGATACCAGAAAGCCAGCGTTGTGATATCATCTGCCCGTGATCCGACGTCCCATCCATGATTGCGAAACTGCACCCACAGGTTTTCCCGAAAACGGATCGGATCTTTCAGGTGGAACCGGTATGCAGAGAGATATCCGTCTTCTGCCAGCGAGACTCCCGCGTATGGCGATTGCATCTTCTCGCGGAATCCCCAGGACATGGTGAAGTAATCCTCGGCGCCAATCCCCGGCAGCGTTGGCCAGACGGGGCCCATCGGCTGATTGGCAATGCTTCGCTCGCCTGCCGGCACACGGTGCTCCGGCAGGGCAGCAGCGCGATCCCAGTGCTCCAGAGCTTCCCATTCATCCTCTTGTCTATCGATATAGAAGTCCTCGCCGCCCTCTACCCATGAGCCTCCTTCCAGCAGCCGGATGTTGTAGACCATTCCAGCAAACTGTCCGTTGCCCCTGGCCTTCAGAACCGTGTGGTGCTCGTCACGCGCGACGGGATTCGAGCGCCGCCACTGGGCATGGAGCCTTCCCAGGTCTTTATCGAGTTTATCCACCGCCTCCCAGTTCATAATATGGAAAAGACTCGCATGGGAATCGGACTGGTTTTCGATCTCGATGCGTGCGGATTCAAAGGGCATGGGCAGCCAGCAATTAAGCGCGGCGTGCCCCGGCATGCCGGCTGGAATCATTTGCACGGCGCCGGACTGCACGGCTCGCTCCAGGCCGAAACCCGAGCCGAAGAAATCGCTCATGGGGGCCTCGATACTCGGCTCCTTTTCGCCATCCCACCAGATGCGAAGGATGAGGGATCCGTATAGACGGGGATCGTCGCAGCGGGCGGTGAACCATATGTGGCGGATGATGCCGGGGCCGTTCATTTGGGCGAGTTCCAGCGTCTCACCGGAATGAATGGTTTGGACAAAAGCTTCCCGGCGGCTTTCCCCTGGGGAGAGGCGGGACACGCCGGCATTTGAGAGAGAGCCCGCCGTGCAGCCAGAAACCGCGATGGCAAGAAGGCCAATCCATGCCATTTGCCCCATCGTGAAAAGAAGCCTCATAGCTCGAGCATCCCCTGAATGGATTCTGTTGCTGCGGCACGGTCATGGTTAATAGAAGAAAGTCCTGAACAGAAACGGGGGCAAGGTGGAATTCTCCCCCATCTTCTGGTGCGGCGTGATGCCACGGCGCGGATTATGCACAGTATCAGGACGAAAAAAATGCGACGTGCATGAAAAGGAGATGGCCAGATGCCCAAAAACATCTTTGTTGTTGGAATGGACGAAGCCAACCGGGAGTATCTCGGCGAATTGGAAGAAATCGAAGGCTGGCGGTTTCACAGCGCGCTCGATTTCGATGAAGCGCTTGGCGAGAATCCCCTTTCCATCAAAGACTGCATCAATGCCGTCGACAAACGGATTGCCTCCTTTCCGGGCAAAGTCGACGCCCTCGTTGGCTTCTGGGACTTCCCGATCACGGTTCTCGTCCCTTACATTTGCCAGCGCCATGGCTTGCCCGGGCCGCCTCTCATGAGCGTTCTCAAATGCGAGCACAAGTATTGGAGCCGCCTGGAGCAAAGCCGGGTCATCGATCAGTATCCACGCTTTAACAAAGTTGATCCTTTTGCCGATGATCCCCTCAGCCAGGTGGACATCGAATTTCCATTCTGGCTCAAGCCGGTGAAATCAACGGCCTCCCAACTCGGCTTTCGAATCAATAATCGGGAGGATTTCGAGGAAGCGGTCAGGCAGACCCGCAAAGAAATCCATCGCTTCGCCGACCCCTTTAATCACTTTCTCGAGGAAATCGATCTGCCCGGCGAGATGAAAGATGTGAACGGCGGGCATTGCCTCGCCGAAGACATCGTCGAAGGGCGCCAGTTTACCGTCTCCGGGTTTTGCCATAATGGAAAAGCGGAGGTTTACGGACTGATCGAATCTCTCAACTATCCCGACAGTTCCAGCTTTCTCTGCTACGAGTATCCCTCGCGCCTGCCGGATGAAGTGCAAGACCGGGCAAGAGACTCCGCCCGGCGGATTATGGAATACATCGGGTATGATATGGCGCCCTTCAATATCGAGTATTTCTGGAATGAAGAGAAGGACCAGCTCTGGACACTGGAAATCAACCCCCGGATTTCCCAGTCCCACGCCGATATATACGAAAAGGTGGATGGGCGGCCAAACGAGAAGCTCATGGTCGATCTCGCCCTCGGGCATTATCCGGACTTCCCGCGCCGCCAGGGAGAATTCAATGTCGCCGGCAAGTTTTTCTACCGCCGCTTCGAGGATGGCCATGTCGACCGAATCCCTACCGCCGAGGAGATCGAGGAGATCGAGGCGGACATTCCCGGCTCCCTCATCGAGGTGAATCCAAGCGAGGGCATGCGCTTATCGGACTTGCGTTTTCAGGACAGCTACAGTTACGACCTTGCCCATATCCACCTGGGCGCATCGGATCACGAGGAGCTGTTCCGTCTATACGACGAGGTCACGAAACGCCTCCAGTTCCGATTTTCCGATTAATCCCGACAAGGAGCCCCCGCATTGCAGTATATCGATTCCTTCCCATGGCCGGTTCGCGAGATTGAAAACTTCTGGATTACGTTGAAGGATGGGACGCGTCTCGCTGCACGCATGTGGATTCCCGAAACCGCCGAATCCCACCCGGTCCCGGCGATCCTGGAATACATTCCCTACCGGAAAAACGATTTCACCGCAAAGCGTGATGCGCTGCACCATCATTACTTCGCGGGCCATGGCTATGCCTGTCTCCGAGTGGACATTCGTGGGAGCGGCGACTCCGATGGCGTGCTGCCCGACGAGTACCTGGAGCAGGAACTCGCCGATTGCGAAGAGGTCCTTTCCTGGATCGCTTCCCAGCCCTGGTGCGACGGAAAAATCGGCATCATGGGTATCTCCTGGGGTGGCTTTAACGGGCTTCAACTGGCCGCCCGCCAGCACCCGGCCATCAAGGCCGTCCTGACCGCCTGCTCCACCGACGACCGATACGCCGACGATGTCCACTACATGGGCGGCTGCCTGCTTGGCGACAATCTCTCCTGGTCCTCAACCATGCTGGCCTTTAATTCCCTGCCACCGGACCCGCGCCACGTGGGCGAGCGCTGGCGCGAAATGTGGATCGACCGCCTGGAGAACAGCGGCATCTGGATCGAGAAGTGGCTCCGCCACCAGCGCCGCGACGATTACTGGAAACATGGCTCCATCTGCGAGAAGTTTTCCGCCGTGAAAGTGCCCGTCTTCGCGGTCAGCGGCTGGGCCGACGGCTACACCAATTCCGTCTTTCGCCTGCTCGAAAACCTCACTGTCCCGCGCATGGGCCTGGTCGGCCCCTGGAGCCACAAGTATCCCCACATCGGAATTCCCGGCCCCGCCATCGGGTTTCTCCAGGAAGCCGTGCGCTGGTGGGATCAATGGCTGAAAGGCAAGGAAACGGGCATTATGGAAGAGCCCATGCTTCGCGCGTGGATGCAGGACAGCGTGCCGCCCACAACCTATTACCGCATGCGGCCGGGACGCTGGGTCGGCGAAGAAAGCTGGCCTTCCCCCCGCATCGAATACCGGAAACTCCTTCTCGGCCTGCGCCGCCTGCGCAGCGACAAGGAAAAAGTGCGCGAAGTCGCCTACGCCGTGGAATCGCCGCTCAGCGTGGGCTTCTTTGCCGGCAAGTGGTGCTCCTTCAGCGCCACGCCGGATCTCCCGCACGACCAGCGCGAGGAAGACGGCGGCGCCCTCTGGTTCGACAGCAATGTTCTTCAAAAGCCCACGGAAATCCTTGGCGCGCCGACTGCGGAACTGGAACTCGAATCAAATAAGCCCGCCGCCATCGTCTGCCTCCGGCTTTCTGATATTTCGCCGGACCAGCGCGCGACTCGCGTGACCTACGGCATGCTGAACCTGGCTCATCGCGACAGCCACGAGTACCCCTCGCCGCTGGAGCCCGGCCGGCGCTACCGCGTCCGCGTCCAGCTCAACGATATCGCCCATGTCTTTCCCGCGGGCCATCGCATCCGCCTCGCCATTTCCACATCCTATTGGCCCCTGGCCTGGCCTGCTCCCGAGCCCGCCCGCCTCGCCATCTATTCCGCCAAAAGCTCGCTCACCATTCCCGTGCGGCCCGGCAGGAAAGAGGATTCGCAGATGACTCCCTTCGGCGAGCCAGAGGCCGCTCCACCGCCGAAAACCACACTCATCGAGCCGCAGGATTATGAATGGAACGTCATCCGCGACCTGGCGAAAAACATTTCGACCCTGGAAGTGAAGAAAGACGAGGGCATTTACCGCCTCGAGGATATCGACCTTGAGGTGGAGAACCACACCACCGAGTGGTATACATACCGGGGAGCGGACTATAGCTCGGTCCGCGGCGAGACGAACGCCGTCAGGGGCCTGCGCCGCGGCGATTGGCATGCCAAGGGCATCACCCGCACAGTGTTGACTTCCGACAGTCAAAACTTCCGCGTCCGCTCCGATATAGACGCCTGGGAAGGCGACACCCGCATTTACTGCCGCAGCGAGGACCACCTGATCCCCAGGGACTTTATGTAATGGCCAGATCCATGCAGGGCGGCCCACTTTGCGGCTCCCGGGCCAGAATTCCGCTGGACCTTCCCCGCCCTTGCGTTAAAGGGTCCGGGTTGATCAGAACAGAAGCTGGCAGAGAGCCTCGCCGCCGCAGGCGGCGTTCTCCTGCACGCTGATTTGCGAGACTGGTTCCCGTCCCCATGAATTCAAAATTCCAGCAAATCACCTTCCCGCTCATCGATGCCCTGCTTTTCGCGGTGGCCTTCATTCTCGCGTACTCGCTCCGCTTTGGCCTGTCCATTCCTTCAGACGACAGCCTGATGGCCGGAGCGAATTACGCGCTCCAGCTGAAATTGCTTTTGCCCTGGGTGGTCCTTACCCACGTCGCCATTTATTGGGTGTTCCACCTTTATCGGGGAATCTGGCGCTATGCGGGGTTCAAGGAACTCCAGGGCCTGGGGCTGGCCTGCCTCATTCATTTTGCTTTCTGGGCGCTCTTGAACTTTTTTTTAAACGCCCAGGAGCGTTTCTTCCAAATGCCCCAGCGGCTGCTGGAGGACGGCGAGACGACCCAGGTGCTGCGTATTCCCTGGATCATTGTCGTTGTCTATACGCTTCTTGCAGCGTCTTTCACCGGCGGTCTGCGGCTGATGCCGCGCCTGCTCCACGAGCGCTCGGCGCGCACAAACGGCGGCGGGGCCCCGCCGACGCTCATTGTTGGCGCCGGGGATATGGCCGATTCGCTGCTCCGCTCGCTCATGCGGCAGGGCCACCGCGATTTTCGGCCCATCTGCGCCGTCGCCGAAGTCGTCAGCCGCGTCGGGCTCCGCCTCCAGGGCATTCCCGTGGTCGGCACCATCGATAAAATCCCCAAGGTCATCGAAGAAAACAATATCCGCCAGGTGCTGGTTGCTCTCGACGAGCCAACCCCAGAGCGCCTGCGCCGCGTTGTGGCCGCCTGCGAGCAGGCGGAAGTCAACTTCCGCCTCGTGCCCTCCATGAAGGATATCTCCGAGGGGCGCGTCGCTGTGTCCTCCACGCGCCCCGTTCAGATCGAAGACCTTCTCGGCCGGGAGCCGGTCCGCCTCGAACTGCCTTCCTCGCGCAATTATCTTCGCGGGGAGTCCGTGCTGATTACCGGGGCCGGAGGGTCCATCGGCTCGGAAATGGCCCGCCAGATCGCCGAATGCGGCCCGGGGGCGCTGGTTCTGCTCGGCAAGGGCGAGAATTCCCTCTTCGAAATCGCCGAAGAACTGAAACGCCATTTCCCCAACCTGCGAGCGGAAGCCGTTGTCGGCGATATCCGCGACGCCGCGCGCATGGAACACATTTTCGCCCAGTGGCGTCCCGCTGTCGTCTTTCACGCTGCTGCCCATAAGCACGTCCCCCTGATGGAGCGCGCCGCCGAGGAAGCCGTGAAGAACAACATCATCGGCACCTGGAATGCCGTGCGGCTTTCCGATCAGTTCGGCGTCAAACGCTTTGTCCACGTCTCCACCGACAAGGCCGTGCGGCCCGTCAGCGTCATGGGCGCGACCAAGCGCTTTGCCGAGATGATCGTTTTCGCCATGGCGCCGCGCAGCGAAACCACCTTTGTGGCCGTGCGATTTGGCAACGTCCTCGGCAGCCGCGGCTCCGTTATTCCCCTTTTCCGCCGCCAGATCGAAGACGGCGGCCCGGTCACCGTGACCCATCAAGACGTCACCCGATACTTCATGACGATTCCCGAAGCGGTGAACCTCGTCCTCCAGGCGGGCAGCCGCGAGGAAGACGGCACGCTTTACCTGCTCGATATGGGCGAACCGATCCGAATCCTCGACCTCGCCCGCAACATGATCACGCTCAGCGGCCTTCGTCCCGACTCTGATATTTCCATCAAATTTGTAGGCCTTCGGCCCGGCGAGAAACTCACCGAGGAGCTGTTTACGGAATACGAAAAAGCCAGCCAGACCGATATCGAAAAGCTCCTGGTCTCGGCGCCGCCCCCTTCCCGCTCCTGGGACGAGATCGAGGAAATCGTTCACGAGCTGGGCGAAAATGCCGAGGATGGCGTTAACGAGGAGATCATCCGGCAACTCGCCGAGTTGATCGACGACTACCACCCCGAAACCGTGGAAGGGCGGCAAGCCGTTGCCAGCGAACCAGCCGCGCTTCCCCTGGAAAATACTCCCGTTGAGCCGCCGGAGGAAGTCGTGGCTCCCGGCCGGAAAGGGGAGGAAAAGATCACGGAAATCGACCTGTTCGAGGGGGAAACAGAATCTTCCGCCCAGGACGAAGACGAAGAAGAGCAGCGGGAGGAAGAAGAGAAAGAAGGCTTTTTCACCTCCCCCGACATCTTCGAGGAAACCTTCGGAGGACAGCCCAAATCCGAAGAGGAGCCGGGTGCTGGGCCGGAAGACGCCGAGCTGGATGAAGAGATGGAGCCGGAAGAAGAGGTGCTCCTTGCCCAGACCGATGTTGATGAGGACCGTTTCGAGGAGGATCAGGATGCGGAGCCTTCCCCCCTTCCAAAAGAAGAAGAGCCCGAGGAGGAGGAGTCAGAAGAGGAGTTGGCAGAGAAAATCTCCGGAGAGGCCGTCGAAGAAACGAGCGGGAAAAAATCGGATTTCCCAGTTGAAACGGCCACGGTCCAAATGGATGCTGGCGGCCCCTTGCAGGAAGACCCTGCCCAAGAACCCATTTCCTCACAGGAAGACCAACCCACTATGAAAAATCATCAAGCCTGTCTGCTTCTCAAGGTTTCCCCAGGAATCGAGCGCGATACCCTGGGGATGCTGATCGGCCAGATGAATGAGAAGATCTTGCGGGAGGGTGATCGGATCATCTGCCTGGTGGATGAGCAATCGGTCAAAGCCGTTCCCGAAGACGTCGAGCGGATCGAACTTGCCGGAGAGCCCATGGGTGCGAGCGTCGCCAAGGCGCTGGACAAAGCGTCCGATTGCGGGATCCTTATAACGCTCAGCTCGGAAGTCCTGCTTCGCGAGAACGCCCTCGGCAAAATCGCCGAAGGCCTGTCCGGCGATACGCCGCTCGTCTATTCGAATTTCGAAGAAAACCGCGATGGCGATGTGAATCTCGTCAAGCCCCACGACCACGAGGGCTGCCCCCACGAGCGCTTTGAATTCGGCCCCCTGATCGCCTATGATATTGAGGCGATTCGCTCTGTCGGCGGCGTGCGTGGCGATTTGAGATACGCCTGGGAATACGACCTCCATCTCAAGCTTATGGAAAAGGCGCCCTTCAAGTGCCTCCGCGAGACGCTCTATACGGTTTTCCTGCCCAGCCAGAAGGGCGGCAAAGGCTCGGCCGTTTATTCCCCCGGCATGGGACCGCTCGGCGGATTCAGCTATGTCTTCTATCCCGAAGACATGGAAAACGAAGTCACCAGTGTTTTCGAGGAAGCCCTCAAGCGGCGGAACGCCTGGATCGACCATCCGACCATCGAAGTCGACCACAGCGGCAAAAACTACGAAGTCATGGTCTCCGTCGTGACGCCGATTCTCAACCGCGTGAAGTATATCGGCAACGCCATCGAGAAGCTCCAGGTCCAGACCTACGATGACTGGGAATACATCGTGGTGGATAACGGCTCCACCGACGGAACCATCGAAAAGGTCAAGTCCTTCGCGGAAAACGACTCGCGCATCCGCCTGGTTCATGGCAGCGGCGGCAGCATCGCCTCGGCCCTGAACGAAGGTATCAAGGCGGCCCGCGGCAAGTATATCGGCCAGCTCGACAGCGACGATGAATACGCCCCGGAATGCATCGAGGAAATGGTAAAGAAGCTCGAGTCCAATCCCAAGTGCGGCCTCGCCATCAGCTACTACCGCCTCATGGATGCCGATGGCAAAATCATCGAGGACATCAACCCGGTGACGCACAAGGGCTATACACGGAACCAGATCCTCCGCCGCGACGGCGCCGGCGCCACGCGCTACTTCGCCAAGGCCGTGCTCGAGAAGTTCGGCTACTACGACGAAGAGCATTACGGCAACTTCGGCGAGGACTACGACATGGTGGTCAAAACCGGCGAGTGGTACGACGTCGAGCGCGTTCCCAAGGTTCTCTATCACTACCGCCGCCACGAGGATAACACCGATGTTACCCGCGATCCGGAAGTGAAATACAAGAACAAGAATCGCGCGCGCCAGGAAGCCCTGCGCCGCCGCATCCAGATCAACAAGGAACTCGGCAAGGCCTGAGGATCACCGTCCCAAGCAGGTTGGAATGGAACCGCCGGAGAGGATGAGAACCTTCTCTGGCGGTTTTTATCAATCGCTTGGGAAGGCGCGCTGGTCGAGGAGATAGGTGCTGCGTTTTTCCTTTTGGGAAATCTCTTTGACTTTCTTTTTCAGTGAAGCGGCTTCCTGGGAGAGAGCTTCAGGGTGAATGGGTTCCTCCTGCTTCTTGCCATGGACCACCGCGAGGCTCATGGTCACGAGAGGCACCTCGGTCTTGTTCCCTTTCCGGTCCATCGTCTCGTAATAGCCTTTCTCCAGATGGTCCTCCGCAAAGAGTTCCCTTTTCCGTTCATCGAACGACTCGCACATTTCCTGGAGCAATTCGCCGCTCAGCGGCTCCGTCGCCACCAGCACCATATCATCGCCCCCGATATGCCCGATTTGGTTATCCTCGCTGGCCTTGTGGACGAAATGGCTGAGCACCCGGGCCATGAGCCGGATCATCTTGTCGCCATACACGAACCCGTAAACATCATTGTACTCCTTAAAGCGATCGAGGTCCGCATAGACAACGAAGAAGTAATCCGAGATGATGGCTTCGGCGATCCAGTGATTGATGGCGCGATTGCCAGGCAGATTCGTCAGCGGATTGCGGTCGAGAGCGCGCTGGACCTGCAGGTCGCCGGAACGCGTGATGAGCTGCTTCATGGTGATCGTGCCGACATAATCGCCCTCGGAGTCTGTGACCACGACGGGATCATAGAGGCTTTCCTCTGGGCGGTCCATCGCCAGCTTGGCCAGCACGGTGATCGACGTTTGCTCGGCAACGATGAGCTGTCCCGGCCTGTGGAGCGAATCCACCGGGTCGTCGAGAAAAAGCCCCGTTCCGTGATAGCCCGAAGTCTCCTCGAAGAAATGCTGGCGGGTAATCAGCCCAAGGGGCCGGATGCCGTGGACGAGCACCACGTGGTCCAGATGGGGATTCCTGTTAAAAAGCTGCTCCAGCTCCATGCAGCTTGTCTGCCCGCGCTCCACCGCCGGGGAACTCACCACCAGGCTGGAAATCGCTTCGTCGCTTGTCCGCGGCTTATAGTGAATCCGCCGAACGCGGTCCCTTGTCGACGACATGGTTTCTATCGATGGGGTCAGGAGTTGCTCCTCCGGGTAGCAGAACAGGTAGCCCTGGACAAACCGCACGCCAAGACGAAGCAGCGTCTCCAGCTCCTGCCAGTGTTCAACTCCTTCTGCTACGACGTGGGAGTGCGTGTTTCCAGTAAAGAAGAGAATGGATTTCAGCAGGTGTTGCCGATAATGATCCAGGTGGATGTCGCGGATAAACTCCCGGTCCAGTTTGACATATTGCGGGCGGCAACTGATCAGCCTCTGAAATGTCCCATGCCCCCAGCCGTAATCGTCCAGGGCGACGGAATAACCGTTGGAAAGATGCCGGCGCACCATCTCCTCGAATTCCTCGTAATCCTCGACGATATCTTTCTCCGTCATTTCCAGGACAACCTGGCTCTCATCAAGGCCGTGATCCCGGATGGATTCAAGGGAGAGGAGCTGGAGCAGATTCTCGTCCGCCAGGAGATTCGACGAGATGTTCAGGAAAAACTTGTAATTCCGCCGCTGCTCATCGGGAAGGCTCTTCAGCCGAAGGAGCGCGTTGCGAAGGCAAAGGGCCTCCAGTTCCCTGTCCAGGCCGAGATCGCGGGCTATTGGGAAAAAAACATTTGGCATTTCCAGCGGGGGGAGGCTGCGCGAGACGATTTCATAGGCGAACACCGCTCCCGCGACGGCATCGAGGATCGGCTGGAAATGGGGGACGATCGCCTCGTGAACCAAAGCGAGGCGGAACAGTTCCTCATAATCTTCGTCGGTCTGTGCGCTGCCCGAGGCTTGATCTTGCCGGGCGCGGAAATCGTCAACCATGGAGCGTGGCTCAATTCGGAAGCGCTCTTGATTGATGGGACGGAGGAAGCCCGCAGGGGGGACGGTGAGCGCCTTGCGAGTATGTATAGGGGCAGGAGCCCGGCCACGTCATCACAATTCTGAGCGACGAGGTCGGGTTTTTACTGAGAGTGACGGATTTGAACCCTGAGGAATCGGCCTTGTGGCCATGAGCGAGGGGCAAAAAAATCGGCCTCTCCGGATTGGAGAGGCCGATCGGTCGGCTATTGATCTTCCCCCGCGGGGGTGATGGTTACTCTTCTTTGAGAAGACTGACGTTATCGGCTTTCAGGCCCTTCGGCCCGCGTCCGACCTCGAATTGCACACGCTGGCCCTCGGCCAAGGTCCGGAATCCATCCATCGTGATGGCGGAATGGTGGACGAACAGGTCTCCCTGGCCGTCGTCCGCTTCGATGAAGCCGAAGCCTTTGCTGTCGTTGAACCACTTTACGGTGCCCGTCTGTACTGCCATGATGTGTCCTTTTCTGCGTTTGTTGAATGATGCCTTCGCCATGGGTATCGGCTTGATCCAGCTTATTCCTGCTGCCTGCCCGCCCTTCGCGGGAGCGCCGCTTCGATGCGCACTCCACTACCAAATGGATGGTTTTTCGAGGGAAGTTGGGAAGCAGTCGTAAATCAGTCAGGCTTTCTACCAGATGTCGAAATGGCAAAGGGAGTGAACCAGTGGCATTTGCCGACGTCAAGGGCCATCATCGCGCGGAGAGAAAAAAACCTCCTCTTTTTATCGCTTTTTTTAGCTGCATGGGAAAAAAAACATTGAGTCAGGAGACGCGCCTTGCCATATTTCATTTGACCGACTAACTGAACGGAACATTCGGGGCGTGCAAAGGGCTAAAACTCTTCCGGCGAATTCTCTGACCTGAACGGGGAAAAGCCTTGAGGCCGCATGCCGTTCCCGACATGACTCTGAGCTGTTGCTACTTAACTATGGAGAGAACAATGCGCTATCGGATCCTTGCCACTACGATTCTCGGCCTCCTGGCGGGCAGCTTCGCCATGAACGCACCGGGGCAAAGCGTTGTTTACGATACCGATTTTGAATCATCCGGTGACCCCAGCGGGGTTTCCTATTCCACCGGGGATCTTGATGGCCAGGATTCCTGGACCGTCGACACCGGCTCCGCCTCTGTCGCCGATTCACCCCTGACGGCGCCATCGGGCAGCCAATATGTTGAACAAGGCGTCAGCAGTTCCATCAGCCGCACCGTCAGCGATAACTCCAGCCGCATTCTTTTCCGCGCCTGGTACTACGGCGAGGGAAGTGCCCAGCTCCAGGCGCCCGATGCAGGATCGCCCGTGGCCGCCATCCTTGGTTTTCGCCAGGAGGACGCGAGTAACTTTGTCATCGCCGCCTATGATGGCACCGCCGACGCCTTCGTCGAGCCCTCCCCGGCGATCCTCTACTCCAACACCGACTGGCACAAAGTCATCGTCAGCCTCAATTATACCGATGGCGACTATGACATCATGGTGGATGACGAGCCGCACTCCACCGCCAATGTTTTCCGCGACGCTTCCGTGACCGATCTGAATGGCTTCCAGTCCACCACCGACACCGGCTCCAACATCGATCGGGTCGGATTCTTCTCTTCCGACGGCGATTACGATGGCGATGGCATTTCCGATGACGACGAAATGACCATGTCCGGCGCGGATCCCCTCGATCCCGCCAAGCCCGGAATGACTGATGGCCGCGCTGTGGGCGACTTCAACAACAGCGGCTGCACCGATATTCAGGACTTCCTGATCCTCCTCGACAACTGGCAGATGGAATGGCCGGGCGGCGGCGACCCCGTCATGGATGTCGACGACTTCCTCGCGCTGCTGGACAACTGGCAGCAAGGCCCAAGCTGCTAATAAGCACAGCAGCAGCCGCCACCTCAGCGCACAAACCATCGCCCCGGAAGCCAGATGCTTCCGGGGCGATTTTTTGCGGAACAAGCAAGCTGCCCACCCTCCCTTGGGGCGTTTGAAAAAGGCCGCTCGGATGACAGAGTGGTGGGGAGTTATTCGATTCCGGGGATCGCGGGAAAAGCCTTCCGAACCCCGGCCTGGAAACGAAGAATCTGGAGGGGGTTCGCGAGGGAGAAAGGGGCCCGCCCCGTGACATCGATATTCTGGGGCAGAACAGTCGGCCGTTCCTCGCCCAATTTGTCGTTCAGGAACTGGAGCGACACGACGGCATCGCCGAGGTCAACCGCGCCATTGGGGTGCACATCGCCAAGGGCGGGATGATCGGTTGGGTCGAGCGAGTCGTGGCCGAGGGTGCGCTCATACCAATCGACGTAGCCGTCCCCGTCCGAATCCTGGTCCAGAGTCAATTCCGTCGTCGCTGAACGCTCCGTGCTTTCCGGATGGCGCGCATAGTACTCAAGACCATCTGGCAAGCCATCATTGTCGGTGTCAAACCGCCGGAAATCACTGACCCCCAGCGTAATCTCCACCGCATCCGGCAAGCCATCGGCGTCCCGGTCGAACTGGGCGATGACCTGGGTGTCGATCACCCGCTGGTTTGCCCCGTGTGGAGAGACCTCGCGATTGATCGACTCGATGATTCCGCTGCCGCCAGGGTCCGCGGAGAATTCCCCCGCATACCAGTTTGATGAGAATGCCGGTCCCGGAGATGTATGGACGTGGCCGTCCTGTGACGTATAGACATCTCCCCCATGAAACAGGTTGCCGTAGGCTTGCAGCATTCGGAACTGGCCTTCCGCTCTGATTGCCTCCGCGACGGTGGATCGGAAATCACAGGCGGTCACCGTCAGGGCGGTATCCTGCCCCAGGCGAATCCCCGTCTTGATTTCTTTCAGAATCAAATCCTCGAGAAGAATTCGGGCGCCCATCGCTTCGGACGCATCAATGGCCGTCGAGAAGCCGCGCAGGCCGATGCCGCTCAGTTCCACTTCAATGGGCGCGGCAGAAATTTTGAACGCATGATCGGTGGAAGCGCCGGAAACGATCCATGCGGTCCCATCATTTCGGTTGGCGGCCAGGCGAACAGATTTGTTTACGCTCACCGATTCCCGGTAGATGCCGGGAGCGAGCCAGATCGTGCCTCCCTCATCGACGCGGTCGAGAGCCTCGCGGATCGAGGGGGCGGTTGAATCGGAGGGCGTGTGCTGGCCTGGAAATACGGAAATCTCGGATGCCGCGGCAGCCCAAGCACCCCCTGAGGCACTGATCAGTGCTGCCAATAAAAGAGAGAAATGTGAGGGGGTCCGTTTCAAGTCCCTTCCTTGAAGCCTCTGCTGGGCTGTTGACGCTTTTTCAAGAGAACTGGATGGTGTTTGTGTCTCTGGCCACTCGTCAGAGCAAATTAAGAGCCTTGTTTTGAACCACGGAAATGAAAGGGAATTTACACGCATGGGTTGCCAACGAAAAAGCCCCCGAGTTTTCCCCGGGGGCACCGATAGGGAATTTTCGCGGAAAATCAGGGGCGCGGCAGATTGCGGAAAAACTCCGCTACGTCTGCCGGCTTGGTCGATTGTGTGAAGGTAAATGACCTGTCAGGGAATTCTGATCGGATCAGCCGAAGCGTTGGAATGCGGAAGATGTCCAGGCGCCTCGCAAAGCCCTGCCCCGCCTGTTCATGGGCGTTGATGAAGTAAATCGTCCTCGCTCCCAGCAGGTCCGCCGCTTCCGGATGCAACAGATAGCCCATTTCGATTTCCGCGCACAGCGGGACATTGGCTGAGCGCACGTAGATCAGAATATCCTCACCTTCCGAGAGTTTCCTTTGCGCGACGAGGGGGCTGTAGGGCTTCCACGTGATGACGTTTCGATTGCCAGTCGCTGTGCCATCCCCCTTCTCGCCGTGGGCTTCTTCATAGTTTCCCGCAAGCCGGTCCGAGGGGAGGCCGGTGTTGGAAAGATTCTTCAAATCATCCACGCGCAGCTGAAGGCGGCCCTGATAATCCTGCACCAGGCCCGTGGCATGGACCATGGTCCCGGGCTCGCTGAAGTCCGGGATTTTCGGGCTGTCCGCGTCCGTCCAATAGACCACTTCCAAAGTCTGGCCGGAGTCATTACGGAGATAAAGGATATTGGGCGCGCGTTCGCTCCAGGAAGCCCGATACTCATGCACGACCCCGCGAATCGAAGCCAATTCCCCTTTTTTCCGCCTGATCTGCTCGAGGTTGGATATTGTGAGGTAAACGGGCTGGCTCCGGCTGATCGGTTCGGTCGTCCGCGCTGCTCGTGCCGACGCGACCATTTGCGAAGAGCCCTCGGATGGTTCGACGAAGATCTCGCTCGGAGAGTCCACCTTGATCTGAAGGTTGCCCTCAAAGCGCTCCAGCTTTCCTCTGGCGGAGACTAGGGTTCCCACGGATGGGTAACGGCCTACACGAATCAACTCGTGCGAAAGTTCCGGCCAGAACACGATTTCCAGCGATGCTTCGCCCCGTTTCAGCAGGACAAGGCGGACGGGTGCCGTTGCACTGGAGGAAGGAATGACTTCCTGCACGGACCCCTGCAGGGAGATGGTCTGGCCGACCAGGCGAGAAGTCACATCCGTTGCCTTGATCGCGGCGGAAAAGGGGCTTTGGCGATGGCCTTCTGCTTCTGGCTGGGTTTTGGCGGCCAGGTGGGAAGACATCGCAAACAGGGCGATCAGAATCGCGGCCAGAAGTTGGAGTGCAGGACGGCGCATGACAAACTGCCTCATTAAGAAGTACCGGGAGCGTTTCCTCTCCGGGACCATGAGGGTGTTTCCGGCCTTGCTCCAAATCAAGTGACTAGCAGGTGGAATTTCTGCGACGGACCTTTTCCAAAGGGCGTTAAGAAGTTTCCACGGGCATGGGGAAGGCAAGGGTGAAACGCGTCCAGCCATTTTCGTAACGGCAGTCGACGGTGCCGCGGTGGGCCTCGGCCACGCACTTGACCACGTGGAGGCCGAGCCCGGAGCCTTCGATGCCCCTGGATGAGGATGTGCGGCGATACCGTTCAAACATCAGCAAGCAATCTTCTTCGCTCGGTTCGGGCCCGGTATTGGCCACGATGATTTCGACGGTGCTGCCGGTATGAAAGACGCCTGTATAGACAGTTCCGCCCTTTGGCGTGTATTTGAACGCATTGCTCAGAAGGTTGCTGGCCGCGCGCACCAGCAAGGGCTCGTCGGCCTGGAAAGAGTCGGGGACTTCATTCAGATCCAACTCAACTTCCAGTTCCTTTTTTCCGATCTCCAGTGAATAGAGGCGCAATTCGTTTTCGATGATGGCGCGCGGCTGGACTGGAGAGGGCATAATGTCCAGCCTTCCTTCCTCGACCCGCGCATTCATCAGGTAATTCTCCAGCATCCCCAGGGCTTTCTGGCTGTTGGAGATAATCAGTTCGGCGAACTTCGGAGCTTTCTCATGCACCTTGCCCTCGCGCGTGACCAGCATCTGCGCAAAGCCCAGCACGCTGGCCAGCGGCACTTTGATATCGTGGGTCAGCATGTGCAGCATATCCTCGCGCATGCGTTCGATATCCTTGCGGGCAAAAACCTTGTCGATGGAGTGGCGCAGAACCTCGAAATCGAAGGGTTTGGGGATGAAATCGTCGACTCCCTGATGAAGGGCCTCGATCGCGGATTCGGTGCTGATCCGCCCGGTCATAAAAATGACCGAGGGTTGGTTGCGCTTGGATTCCGCCTCGCGCAGGATGTCGAAACCATCGATTCCATCGAGGCGAAGATCGGTGATGATCAGGTCCCAATTGTTTTTCCGCACCAGGGCCAGTCCCTCTCGGCCATCGGTGGCGGCGGCCACATCGTATCCCTGGCCACGCAAAAGCGCCGCGAGGCTATTGGCCAGGCGGTGCTCCTCGTCGATCACGAGAATTCGCCGCTTGCCAGCCTGGATTGTCCATTCCGCTGATGCAGTCGTCATGAAACGCGATGACTCGATCCTTTGATCCTCATTAGAGAATAGGGTCATTCTCGGGGCAGGCAATCCTATTTCCCTCGGAATCCGGGTTTTCCCCGCCAGGAAGGATTGGGGATTGAGCCGCCGGTGGAAGACCCGATAATGCTTTGTGGGCTGGCCTGGCGCCCGGATGGTCCGGCCCTTTTTCCCATCGAAAGGACTCGTTGCCATGTATGTTGCGGTTGTCACCGGAGCCAGCAAAGGAATTGGCGAGGAATTCGCCCGGCAAATTGCGGTGCGGCGTCAGAATATTCTGATGGTCGCGCGAAGCGAAGAGAGGCTGGAAAAGCTGGCGAAGGAACTCCAGCAGCGGCATCGCATCCGCGCCGTGCCCTTTGCTTGCGATCTCGCCGAACCGGGCGCCGCAAAAAAAGTGTTCCAATTCCTCCGCGACGAGGGCATGCATCCGACCTGGCTCGTCAACAATGCGGGCTTTGGCATGGCCGGTGGCTTCGATTCCATGAACTTTGAAAAAATCCACCAGATGATGATGCTCAACATGGTTGCCTTGACCGAGCTGACGCACTTGCTCTTGCCCCAGTTGCGTCTCGGCCGGAACGCCCGCATTATTAACGTCGCGTCGACCGCCGCTTTCCAGCCTATCCCCTATTTCAACGTCTATGCGGCCAGCAAAACCTTCGTGTTGCATTTCGGCGAGGCGCTTTACGAAGAACTCCGCCATACCGATGTGCGCGTCCTGACGGTTTGTCCGGGCCCGACACCCACCAATTTCCATGAAACGGCCGAGATGAAGCCGGAAGTTTTCGAGCGTGGCCAAACCGCCCAGGAAGTTGTTCGCATGGCGCTGGAGGCCAGCGACCGACGCCGCTGTGTGATGGTGACGCAACGCCAGGCCGCCATCGTCGCCGAACGGTTTCTCCCGCGCCTCGTCGTGCGCAAGATCGCCGGCTTCATCGCCCGCCGCATGATGAAAACCGCCATGGAGGACCAATGACTCGCCGCCCGATGCCCCGAGAGTTTCTGGAGACCGATGGCCTCGGCGGTTTCTTCTGCGGCACCACCGAGGGCGAAGTCTCCCGCCGCTGGCACGGCTGGTTCGCCGCCCGGCGTCCCCCGCGCGACCGGGTTCGAATGCTCGCCGGAATGGAAGAAATTCTTGAACTCCCCGGCGCTGATCCCGGCCGCATTGCCCTTTCATCCACGCGCCATTCCGGAGCCTGGAGGCCCCCGGACCTCGAATCCGCTTTCAGGAGTTTTCCCTTTCCCCAATGGACCTGGCATCCAGCCGCCGGGATTGCCCTGGAAAAAGAAGTCTTCCTCACCCGTGATGGCTCGACCCTTTGTCTCTCCTACAAGTTGACCGGACCGGTTGCCCAGGCCCCGGCGAGGCTGCGCCTCCGGCTCTTCCGGCCGGAGGAGGCTGGACCCCCTCTTGTCTATACGCCAGAGCCCGCCCTCGCTTTTCATCATGATACCTCCGGCCCCGCATCCGCCATGGAGGTTTCCCTGGAAACGGAAAAAGAATGCGAAGAGGTCTGGAGTGAACGCCAGCGCATGGAAACGGAATTCGAGATCCGGCTCGAGCCCGGGTTGTGTGCCTGTCTGATGATGACCCTGCCGGGGGGCGAGCCGCCGCGGGACTTCCTCGCCGCCAGGGAAAACGAACGCCATCGCCGCCTTTCCCTCCCTGCCCCCCACCTTCGCCCGAAACACCAGTATCTGGAATCGATCCTGGCCCACGCCGCGGATCAGTTTCTTGTGCGGGGTCAAGATGGACGCCCTTCGATTATCGCCGGCTATCCCTGGTTCTCCGATTGGGGGCGCGACGCCATGATCAGCCTGCCCGCGCTTTTCATGGCGACGGGCCATCGCGAAGAGTCGCGCGACATCATCCGGCATTTCCTCGATCATGCTCGCGGCGGGTTGATTCCGAACCTCTTTCCGGAATCGAAAGAGGAGCCAGAACACAACACCATCGATGCAACGCTCTGGCTCGTGGAGGCCGCTTTTCGCGCCTGGACGCCGGAAGAGGCGGCAGCCGATGATTCCCTCCGTGAGGCAATCGCAAACATCATTCAGTCACACGAGCAAGGAACGCTGAATGACATCCACCTGGACAGCGATGGCCTCCTTGCCGGAGGCACTCCCGGAACGCAGTTGACCTGGATGGACATCAAAGTCGACGGACATGTGCCGACGCCGCGCCACGGCAAACCGGTCGAAATCCAGGGGCTCTGGTATAACGCCCTTTGCTGGATGGAAAAGGCGGCGCGTGCCCGGGGAGATGAGGAGCAGGCCGCCCATTACAACGAGCTTTCGGAACGCGCCCGCGCGGAATTTCAAAACCGCTTCATCGATGAAAAGTCCCGCGCGGCGGACGTGGTCGACCGCGATGGGCCCGGAACCGCTGATTGGACCCACCGGCCCAATGCGCTGATTCCCTTCGCCCTGTCGCACAACATTCTGCCCCGGTCTTCCCGCCCCGCCCTTCTGCGAGCCGCCGCCGGACGCCTTCTCACTCCGCGGGGCCTTCGCTCTCTCGACCCGGAGCACGATGCCTATCAGCCTGTCTATCGCGGCAGCCGCGCCCAGCGTGACCGGGCCTACCACCAGGGCACGGTGTGGATGTGGCTCCTGATCCCCTATCTGGCGGGTGTCTATACAGAGCGGCAGCAAGTGCCGGAACTCTACGAAAAAGCGCCCGAACTCCTGGAGGAACTCGAGCGCCACTTCGAAAAAGAAGGATGTGCGGGCCAGGCGAGCGAAGTCTTCGATGGCGATGCGCCACGCGAGCCGCGAGGCTGCTTCGCCCAGGCCTGGTCCGTCGCCGCCCTTATCCAGGCGTTCCGGCTGAACTGGGATCTTCCTCCTGCATCGGACTCCACGTCTTAATCGATCCGCTCAGGTTCGCCGCGTCAAAGCCATGCTGCCGCAGAACGCGGATGGCGTTGTAGGATCGCTGGCCGCTGGCGCAATGGGCCACGATGCGCTTGTCCCGGGGCAGCTCTCCAAGCCGGTCGCGCAACTGGCCGAGGGGAATATGGAGAGAATGAGGAAGGCGGCCCTGCGCCAGTTCCGCCTCTTCACGCACATCCAGGATCACGTTCTGATCCCAGTCGAGTTGGTCCACCTCGTCCCAGTGAACCACATCGGACAAGCCGTGATTGACGTTTTCCGCCGCCATGCCGGCGAGATTGACCGGGTCCTTCGCCGCGCCAAAGGGCGGTGCGTAACAAAGCTCCACCTGCGCGAGATCTTCGACGGTCATTCCCGCCATGATTGCCGCCGCGATCACGTCGATGCGCCGCTCCGCGCCTTCCTTTCCGACGGCCTGGGCGCCGAAGAGCCGGCCGTTTTCCGGCGAGAACAGCAGCTTCATCGCAATCGGCGTGGCGCCGGGATAATAACCCACGTGGTTGCCTGGATGGAGGTGCACGGCTTCGTATTTCCACCCGAGTTTCTCCAGGCGCTTTTCGTTTGCTCCCGTGCAGGCGCCCACGAGGCTGTAGAGGCGAATGCCGGCGGTTCCCCATGTGCCCTTATAGACAGCTTCTTCGCCGTAAACATTATCCGCCACGATGCGTCCCTGGCGGTTTGCCGGACCCGCCAGCGGCACCAGGGTCCATTCCCTTGTTACGCCGTCGCGCACCTCCACGGCGTCCCCGATAGCGTATATATCATTGTCGCTCGTTTTCATGTGGTCGTCCACGCGGATCCCGCCGAGCTGGCCGATTTCCAATCCTGCTTCCCGCGCCAGGCCGTGCTCTGGCTTCACGCCCATGCCGAGGATCACCAGGTCCGCCGGGAGCCGCGTCCCGCTCTTCAGAACCACCGTTGCGGCTTTTGCCCCTTCTTGCGGTTCATCGAAGCAATCCACGCCATCGCTCAGATGAAAGTCGATTCCGTTCGTTTCCATTTCCCTTTGGAGCAAGCGGGACATTTCGGGGTCGAGCGGGCCCATGATCTGGGGCAGAGCCTCCGCCACGGAGACCTTCAGCCCCCGGCGTTCAAGCTGTTCCGCCATCTCCAGCCCGATATATCCACCACCGGCCACAACGGCGTTCTGGGCTTTTTTCTCTTCGATCCACGCGATAATACGATCCGTGTCGGGAATGTTGCGCAGAGTGAAAAGCCCCTCGCGGTCGATACCGGGGATGGGCGGCTTCATGGGCTCCGCGCCTGTGGAGATCACCAGCTTATCGTAGGGGAGAGACTCTTCCCTGCCGTTATCCACCTGGCGGACCTTGACCGCCTTTTTCTCCCGGTCGATCGCGACCGCTTCCGTCCTCACACGCACATCGAGCTTGTACAGATTCTCCAGGGCCTCGGGCGTCCGCAGGATCAGCTTGTCCCGGTCCGGGATTTCTCCGCCGATGTGATAGGGCAGCCCGCAGTTGGCAAAGGACACATAGGGCCCTCGCTCAAGCACGGTGATTTGCGCCTCTTCACTCAGACGGCGAGCCCGGGCGGCGCAGCTTGCGCCTCCCGCCACGCCACCAATGATAACCATCTTTTCAGCACTCATTCAAAACGACTCCTTGTCGAGACATCTCAGATTATTCGTTCTGCTGTTTCAGGGGGCAGGACGCGCTCCGGCCTTTGTTCCAGGGCATTGCGGCCACCACCAGGGCCAATGGGCACCAGTCCGTTGCCCCGGCGAAAGCCAGTCCGCCTCCCATCGCGGCGGCCGCCAAAGCAAAGCCGGGGTGGACGGCAAACCCGAGAACACCAAAAGCCAGGACGGCCAACCCAATAACGATGCGTACCTGGCGATCCAGCGGGAGAACTTTCGACTCTCCCTTTTCCAGCGGCAGACCGGCCCCCGCCCAGGCCTGGATTCCGCCCTCGACGACGGCGAGATTCTGCATGCCCGCCGCGCAGAGCTTCTCCGCTGCCATCCGGGCCCGGGAACCCGAGCGGCAGATGATCAGTAATTCACGCTCTTTTGCGTCCGGATGCTCTTTGAGAAACACGTCCGCATCGAGCGACTGCACCGGCGCGAGCACGGAACCCGCTACCGACTGGGCCCGGTATTCAGCGCCTGTGCGGACATCCACCAGCAGGCAGCGGCCCTCGCCTTCCATCTTCTTCTTTGCTTCCACTGGTGTAACCGTTGGAAAGCTCACGCGTGTGAATCCTCTTTTCTTGAAAGAATCTCATCGGACTGATCCGAGGAAAGGCCCAGCGCCTCGTGCATGGCACCGTGATGGCGGCGCACCCCCTCGCACATCAGGGCGCACAAATCGAAAATCTGGGGGTCGCGAATGCTATAGAGCGCATGCGTGCCCTCGCGCTGAACCTGCAGAATGCCAACCTGGCGGAGCTGCGCCAGGTGCTTGGATATGGACGATTGGCTCAGACCCACATCCCGAGCCAGGGATCCGACATTCGCGGGCCCTGCTTTCAGCCGGAGCAGGATGCGGATGCGGGTGCGATCGCTGAGAACGCGAAAACGCTCGGCAATGCAGGTGACCATCTCTTCGTTGATCTTCATTTCGCCCATGTCCATATTCCTCTTGGGGAATAGAAGAAAATAAGCGGCGCCGGAGTCAAGGGAGAATCCGTCCGCAGTATTGCTCCTGCCCGATCATCGGAACCGGACGTGGCTACTTGGCGGGGCGCGGCACAATGCGGCCGATTGCCTCGGCCAGAGCCAGCATCTCCTCGATGGTGTTTTCCGGGCCCGGAGTGATGCGGACAGCTCCCGCTGCCCGCTCGGGGTCGTCGGGAAACATGGCGGCGAGCGCGTCCGAGGTTTCCATGACCCCGGTGGCGCAGGCGGATCCCGAGGACACGCAGAAGCCCTGCGCGTCCAGGGCGATCACCAGATCGGCGCCGGTACGTCCCGGGAAGGAGAGATTCAAAAAACCGGGCAGGCGGGGAGCTTTCTCTCCGTTTAACTGAAAGGGAGTGGAGTCTTCCCGGAGCTTCGCCAGAAACGCATCTTCCAGGGCAGCCAGGTGGGCATGCCGTTGTTGGCGTTCCCGGCGTGCCAGGAGCGCGGCCTGGACAAAGGCGCTGACGAGGGCCACGGGCTGGGTGCCCGCCCGCATTTCGTTTTCCTGGGGCCCGCCGGTGATCAGCGGGTCCAGTCGGCTCAGGCCCGGGCCCGCCAGGGCCCCCACGCCGGGGGGGCCGGCCACCTTGTGCGAAGAAAAAGAAACCAGGCCGGCGCCGAGCGTCGACACATCAATTTCCAGCAAGCCAAACGCCTGGGTGATATCGCACAACCAGAGCGCGTCATGCTCCCGCGCCCATTGGCGGCCGTCCTCGAGGTTCTGGAGCACACCCGTTTCGTTCTGAACGGCCATCAAGCAGAGCAGGTCCGCCGGTTGCCGTGCATGCGGCAGGCGGACTCTCCCATCGGGATCGACGTCCATATTCGAGACGAGAACATTTTCTCTGGCAGATAAAGAGTTCAGGGTTTCCTTGACGCATGAATGCTCCAGTTGCGAGGAATAAGCATGAAAACGGTTGCCTCGGCGCTCCAGGGCGGAAAAAAGGCCGCGAATCGCCAGATTGTTCGCCTCGGAAGCGCTCGATGTAAAAACCACGTCTTTCGGGTTTGCCCCGATTAAATTGGCGAGCTCTTTGCGCGCTTTTTCCATGCGTGCCTTGGCTTGTTGGCCATACTTGTGGACTGACGAGGCGTTCAAAGGCTCCTGAAGTTCCGCTTCCAGTTGCTCCAGTATTCGCGGATCCATTGCTGATGTGGCCGCGTGATCAAGAAAAACCAAATTCCTGCTCCTCAGTGCAATTTGCTCCCGCTCAAGACCCTGCAATTCAAACGGTTAATAGAAATCAGAGCTTCCGAGAGTCCGATCAAGTCGCCGATTTCGCTGTTCTGTCCTATAAATATTTTAGAGACAGTTTGTGAATCGGTAGAGAAAATGCCCGAATGGATTTGACTCACACACTCAAAAAAGCACGTGATAGGCCGTAATTATGACGAGGAAATGGTTCCTCAACTTGAAAATCCCAAAAATGCCGGTGACCGAGCCGACTTTGAGGAGTTCCCCCAGTGCTGCACTCCGCAACGATGCGTGGTCCCATGACTGATAACCAGAAAGAAAAAGAACAGGATGCGAGCCGGACAATCCTTTGCGCGGTCCTCGAAGAAGGCCGCATCGGGCTTGTCCGTGTCCTCGGCCGTGGCAGTTTCTCTAATTCTCTGCCTCTCAAGAGATTCTCTGATCACTTTATTTCGCTTCGCCAGGAGGGCCAGAAATTCGTGCTCGACCTCCACGAGTGCGAAACCATGGATTCTACCTTCATGGGCGTTGTGGCCGGAATCTGTATCTCCCTCGTCCAGCAGGACGGAGGCCGCGTGGTCGCCGTCAATGTGAACGACCATTGCCAGCGCCTGCTCAAGAACCTTGGCCTCACCCACCTGCTGGAAATTCGCAGTGGCGGCAGCAAGGATCTCGCCCGGGGCGAGAAGGAACTCGCTCCCCCCGAGGAAAATGGCGAGAGCGACAAGCTCCGGCAAATCTGCCTGACTTTGGAGGCCCACAAGGACCTGATCAAGGTCGACGAGCAGAACGAAGTCCGCTTCCAGGCGGTGATCGAATATCTGGAGAAGAGCCTCCAGGAGGAAGGCGGGCGCTGTCCCTCCGACTGATTTGAGGCCCGTATGGAATTCCGTTGAGGGCGGGCCCGGCCCGCCCTTCTTTCTTGGGCCATGACGGCTCCGGTTATTTGCCACGCGATCATTCTCAAGAGCCACGAGACCGGCAACACGTCGGAAGTGGTTCACGCCATCTCTCCGGAATATGGCCGGCTGGCGATCTATGCCCGCGGCCTGCGCCGGCCCAAGAATCCTTATCGCTCCGTCCTCCAGCCGCTTTCCCTTGTCGAGGCGACGCTTTCCCTCAAAGAGCACGCCGAGATGGGCACTTTGCGCGAGGCCTCCCTCCTGGAATCGCCGGAGGCCATTGTCTCGGATTTCGAGCGATTCAGCCTTGGGCTTCTTCTGGCGGAGGCTGCCTGGCGTGCCTGCGACATCCACCAGGCCGCGGAGGAGATTTTCCAGGCTCTGCTGGACGCGCTCAAGGAACTGGATCCTCAATCCGGCAAAAACGCCCTGCTGGCCTCTTGCCGGGGATTCATCCGGATTCAGTCCGCTTCCGGTTACCAACCCCAACTCGACCCGGCGCTTCTTCGCCCCTGGCCTTCCGGCCAACTCAAGCCAAAGATCTTCTGGCTCGACCTGGAAACGGCGACGCTGCATGCGCGCGGCCACCAGCCCGCCGGAGCACCGGTTTGGCCCATGGACACAGATCCCCGCGACCCCAGGGTCCCTTTGCCGCCATCCGCTGCGC
The DNA here is from genome assembly GCA_964346275.1 of uncultured Candidatus Sumerlaeota bacterium. Classification (GTDB taxonomy): domain Bacteria; phylum Sumerlaeota; class Sumerlaeia; order SLMS01; family SLMS01; genus CAYFUR01. The sequence continues at coordinate 20,006 of CAYFUR010000008.1, read as the reverse complement.
GGTTCCTTTACGAATCTGCTCGCGGGGGCGAGGCGGCCCAAATCGGCGAGGGAGAAGCTTTGCAGTTTTTGGAGGGCCTGATTCGCCTTCATGAATATCACCACGAAGGACGGCTTCGCGCGGCGGACTTCTGGAGGCGCATTCAACCGGGAGGGTGAAGAAGCATAATGCAGAGCCAGAGGCGCCGGCTCCACCTCTGTATAGACACATTTTACAGGCAAAACATTGCGGCAACGGAAAAATGAGCCTGGGCTCTTTCCAACGAGAGTGGCTTAGGCCTCTTCCTCGACCAGAGCATTCTCTGTGATCACGTATTCCTCCACCGGTTCTCCTTTCAGAATATGCTCCTGAAGGATTCGCTCGAGCACATCCGGGTGGCACGAGTGATACCACGTGCCCTCGGGATAAATGACCGCCAGGGGGCCTTTCTTGCAGAGATCGAGGCAGTTGGCCTTGGTCATCAGAACTCCTCCGCGCTTGCTCAGGCCAAGTTCCTTGAGGCGCTTTTTCAGATACTTCCAGGCCTTCATTCCCTCTTTCTGGCTGCAGCACTTCGCTTTCGTCTGGTCGCAGCAGAGGAAGATGTGGCGCTCGGCGCTTGTGATGCCGAGCTTTTCCGCTGATTTGAGTAACTTGTCGTCCGCCAATTTCGTCCTCCGACTCATAACGGTTTCGTCTTGTCCGAGCGTCTACCATGCCGGGATGGGCAGGTTCCCATTGCCACGGAGCGGGCAGGCTGGGCGAAAAACGCCCATGAGAGGCGCCCAACGCATCCCGCCCGGCACCTGAACGCCATGTATCCGCTTTTCTTTTTCATTCTCATCTTCGCATGGCACCGCGTCCTGGGCAGGGCGCTGCGGGCCGACGAGACGTTCGCGCCGGGCGAGCGGTGGGCCGCCGCACTGACGTTTCAGGCGGTTTTCTGGACGGCTCTCTCCTTCGCCCTCGGTTTTGCAGGGCATTTTCGCCTGAATTCACTCATCGATTTCGGAGCTGCCTTCCTGGCCCTTGCCTGGTTCGGAACCCTTTTTTTGAATCGCCCTTCCGAAACGGAAAAACGCCCTATCGGGAATCGAATCCGGCAGTGGGTGGACCAGTTCGACACCTTTGCCTGGCTCTTTCTGTTGATCGCGCTGCCCACCGCCCTGTTCTTCCTCTGGCTCGGCGTTTCCGCGCCGGTGCTTTCCTATGATGGGCTGAGCTACCACCTCGGCACCGCCGTCCACATGGCCCAGGATGGGGATCTGCGCTGGTATCCCGGCGAATCCCTCTATACAAATTTCTTTGCCCGCGGGACCGAACTTTTCATGGCGGTCAGCATCATGCTTTCCGGCTCGACGGTTTGGGTGAATGCCGTGCAATGGCTGATCTTTCCCGTTCTCATTCCCGCCGTGTATAGCGCGACGCGCGCTCTGGGTGCATCGCCGCCGCGGGCGCTCATCGCCGCCATGATTCCGCTCACCGTTCCCATCATCCTGATGCAATCGGCCATTGCCTATGCCGACCTTTTCGCCAATGGATGGTTTGCGGTGGGTTTCTGCGCCGTGCTGGGCTCAGCGGGAGGAAAGGCCGGCCCCGCGCGGATTCTCTGGATGTTTGCCGCCGCCGGACTGGCCCTCGCCGCGAAATTCAACGCGGCAATCCTCTGCGTTTTGCTTGGCCTTGCCGCGTTGATGCTTTGGGGGCCGCGGAGGATGCTTATGCCCCGGCGCGGCCTGCTCGTCTATACAGCCCTGGGGCTTCTTCTCGCCGCTGCCGCGGGCCTCCCCTGGATGCTGCGCAACTGGACGCAATTTGGCTCGCCGATCTACCCATTCGCCGTCGAAATCGGCCCCTTGACCCTGGCGGAGGCCCCCAACCCCATGGAGGGCGCGCGCCAGATGGGGGAAATGCAATACTACCAAGCCCCCTTTTTCGAGAAGCTTTGGATGGCATGGTCCGCCGTTGACTTCGAGTCCTGGCGGCGTATCGGATTCCTCGGAGCCGGGATGGGGGAGCTTCCGCGCGAAGATCTTTATGACTATACGTTTGGCTATCGCGGCGATGCCATGGAAAGCGGGTTCGGGCTTGCCTGGCCCGCCGTGCTGTTCCCGGCCATGATCGCGGTGCTTTTGATGGCGGCGTTGCGGAAGAGGTGGCAAATCGCCCCCGGCGATCCCGTGCGGCGCCTGTACCTCGCCGCCCTTGCGGCGGTTCCGCTCATTGCTCCCATGATTCTGATCGCCGGCTGGGTTCCGCGATTTTCCCTGTTTCTTCCCGTGTTCGGAGCGGTGGCTCTCGCCGTTCTTGCCGAGGAAATTTCCTATTCCATGCGATGGGTTTCCCGCCTCATCTTATCCGCCGCGCTTCTTTGCTGCGCCTTCGACGCGGCAACGGTCACGCTGCTGAATCGCGACGCCGAGCGCCTTTCGCGCTACTCCGCCGCCAATCCCGCGGCTCCCGGTTCGCCCATCGATTACTTTGCATGGCTCAATCCCGGCCAGCCCGATGTGGCCGCCGCCGATTTCCTGATGAGCCAGGCTCGCCCCGGTGAAACCGTCTCCTTCTGGACCCCCAACGAGGGGCTCTTCACCGGCTACTTCGTTGATGAGGGTGCGTCTATACGCCTCTTCCTCTTCCCCAGCGTCTTCCCCGATCCATTTGCCTATTCCCATGAGGAATTGCTCGGATTCATCGAAGAAGAAGACATCGCTCTCCTTCTCGTTTCCGATCAGGTTCCCGAGAGCTTTATCGATCTGATCGAAGGCCAGGGAAGCGAAGAGATATACAATCGCGCCGGCTATCGCGTCTTCGAATTTCCCGCTCATCGGCGTTGAGACGCCCCTTCTGGCGCCGGTGCCAGACGAAGGCTGCCACCGCGCAGACCGCCAGCCCGCCATACTCCAGCCACCACGCCCACGCGGGCAGGTGCCAGTGATTCCGTTCCCACCAGGCGGGGAGCGCCGCATAAGTCATCGGCACAACCAGCATCCAATAAAACACCGGGATCGACAGCGCGCCACCCCGCAATGCCGCGGGCAGCAGCGCCAGCAAATACCAAGGATGCACCACGGGAGACAGCAGCAGCCCGCATCCGATCAGGACAATCCACTGGGTCTCGAATCGATCGCGCCGCCAGAACATCCAAATCCAGAGCCCGCCAAAAAGGATGCCGGACAACGCTCGCGCGCCGAGTTTATTTGGATGCTGCCAGCCCCATCCTTCCGTATAGAGCGCCTCTTCCCGGCCGAGCGTGGTGAGAACCTTTGAGGTAACACCGCCGCCGGGATCGAGGCGATTCAGTCCCGCGTCCATTATCCAGTGCAGCGACGCGTTGTGCTCCCAATGACGGCTGTATATCCTGGATGCTTGAAAAAGACCATCGCCCGCATTGGCAAACGGCATATATGCACCAACGCAAACAAGAGGAAGCGCGCCAAGCACCAGAATGCGCCGTTTCCAGCCGGGAAACTGCCATGCCAGGTGGGGGAGGAGAACGATCGGCGCGAGCTTGCTCAGCGCCGCCGTGGCCAGGCCGCCGATTGCCAGCGGAAGCCCGGAGCGGTTTTTCCCGCCGCCCGCCAGGGCGCAGAAGCAAAGCGCCCCGCCCATCATCACCAGCACATCCAGGTGCCCTGAAACGCCGATTTCCAGGTGAAGCAACGGCAGGTTGACCAGCGCCACCAGCCGCCCCGTGGGCAATCCGGCCTGCCTCATCCAGCGATGCGTCGCCGGTAAAACGCCCAGGACAAAAACCATCGCCATGACAAACCGCATCATGGCGACTTCGCCGCCGCCCCAAGCGACCACAAGAAAGACAAACTGCGCCAGCGGTGGATAAATCGCCGAAATACGCGGGTTGTTGATCTGCCACCAGATGTTCGGAATTTCCGAGGCAATGGGATAGAGCTGAGGGTCGCGAGGCGCCAGCGCGAAAGGATTGAGCCCCGCCGCCGACACCCGCCCTTCGAACACGTAGCGGTATATATCATCGGAGAAGATCGGCTCCGAGAACCAGCAGAGATTGATCAGGATCGCCAGCGGAACTGTGTAGACAAGGATTCGGTTGAGGGAGGAAAAAGGCTTGGCCAGGCTCCCCGGCAAATCCGTGTTCCAGTAAGACCAGGCCAGGCCGGCCCAGAAGAGCGAGAGCAGCGGCAGAAAGCCGTAGAGGTAATAGGAAAATACGTCCCGCCCGAGATGGACCAGAACGAAAAAATGGACGGCGTGGAGCAATGCCCCGGCGGGAGCCGCAAAGACGCGAAATTTCTCCTGACTCGGCAGCCAGTCCGCGATAGGGTGTCGCAACACAGTGTGCTTTGGCGAAAGAGATCTCATGGAAGACCTGTTCAGCGAATCAGACGACCTGAAACCCGATGAGGAAAAACCCGAGCGCGGCGTGCCCCGCCAGGCCAAGCCGCTCGAATTTCGCACCACTTACGGCGATTTCGAGGTCCGTCCCCTGGCCGACCGCATGCGCCCGAGCACCTTCGACGAATTCCTCGGCCAGGAAGATCTCGTCGGCGAAAATCGCCCGCTGCGCAAGCTGATCCAGGCCGACCGCGTCCCCTCAATGATTCTGTGGGGCCCGCCCGGCAGCGGCAAGACAACCCTTGCCCGCCTCGTCGCTCAACACGTGAAAGCGGATTTTGTCACGCTCAGCGCCGTCACCTCCTCCGTGCGCGACGTCCGCCAGGTCGTCGACATCGCCAAATCCAACCTCAAATTCCAACGCCGCACCATCCTCTTTATCGATGAAATTCATCGTTTCAATAAGTCGCAGCAGGATGCCTTCCTCCCCCATGTGGAATCCGGTATTATTACCCTCATTGGCGCCACCACGGAAAACCCCAGTTTTTCCGTCATTGCCCCGCTTCTCTCCCGCAGCCGGGTCTTTATACTCAAGCCCCTCGATCGGGAAAACCTCCGCGACCTGCTCCGCCACGGCGTGGACGTCCTCAACAAGGACAAGTCCGACAAAGAACCGGCAGCCGCGGCAACCGACGAGGCCCTCGATGCCATCATCCGCCTCTCCGATGGGGACGCCCGCCGGGCCCTTGGGCTTCTTGAGATGGCCGTCTCCGTCAAGCGCTCCGCCGGAGATGAAACTCCCATCTCCCACGATGAGGTCGCCGATGCCTCCCAACGCACCCTTATGTACGACAAAACGGGCGAGGAGCATTTCAACCTCATCAGCGCCCTCCACAAAACGCTGCGCTCCTCCGATCCCCATGGCGCCATATACTGGGCTACGCGGATGCTCGCCGCCGGAGAAGATCCCCGCTATGTCGCCCGCCGCCTCATCCGCTTTGCCAGCGAGGATATCGGCCTCGCCGATCCCCAGGCTCTCGCCCAGGCCAACGAAGCCCTCCGCGCCTATGAAAACCTTGGCTCCCCCGAGGGCGAGTTGGCCATCATCCAGGCCACCGCCTATCTCGCCCTCGCGCCCAAGTCCAACGCCATCTATCGCACCCATGGCGACGTCATGAAGATGATCCAGGACACCGGCACCCTTCCTGTTCCCATGCACCTGCGAAACGCGCCAACCAAGCTCATGAAAGAAGCCGGTTACTCGGAAGGTTACACCTACGACCACGACGCCAGGGGGCACTTCGCCCCCAAGCAGGGCCTGCCCGACCAGATCGCGGGCAAGCGCCTCCTGCGCCTCTCCGGCGAAGGCCGGGAAAAGGAAATGAAGGAGCGGCTGGCCCAATGGGACCGCCAGCGCGACCAGAAGCTCAAGGCGCGGCGGGGCTCGCGCAAAAAAGACGCGTCCTGATCAGGCCAGGGGCCTTCCCGCCAGCCCCAGCAATTCCGGCACGCGGCGCGGATCCACGTTTCCCCCGCTGAGGATGACCCCCACACGCTTTCCTTCGAACTCGCCGGCACGCCGGAAAAGCCCCGCCACGCCCAGCGCCCCCGTCGGCTCGATCACGGTTTTCATCCGTTCCCAAAGAAAGAACATCGCCCGGGCCAGCTCGCCCTCCTCCACGGTCATCATCTCGTCGACGAAACTCCGCACCAAAGGCCACGTATAGACGCCCAGCGACGGCGTCCGCGCCCCGTCGGCGATGGTATCCGGATTGTGGACGCTGTGCAGCTCGCCGGACTGAAACGATCGCGTTGCGTCGTCCCCCGCGGCCGGTTCCACCCCGATCACCCGGCATCCGGGCGCCAGCGTCTTCGCGGCGATGGCGCTGCCGGAAATCAAGCCTCCGCCGCCCACGGGGACAAAGAGCGCATCCAGTGGCCCCGTCTCGCGCAGCAGCTCCATGGCGGCGGTTCCCTGTCCCGCGATGATATGGGGATGGTCGTAGGGCGGAATGATGGCCAGGCCGCGCTCGCGGGCGATCCGCTGGCCCAGCTCCTCCCGCGTCGTCTTGTGCTTGTCGTATGGGATGATTTCCGCGCCATAGCCTTCCGTCGCCTGGCGTTTGATTTCCGGCGCGTCCTCGGGCATGACGATGGTCACGGGAACACCGAGCTGCGAGCCCGCCAGCGCGAGCGCCTGCGCGTGATTGCCCGATGACCAGGCCAGAACCCCGCGGGTGCGCGTCTCCGGCCCCACCTGGCTCAGCGCGTTCCAGGCTCCCCGAAACTTGAAGGCGCCGGTTCGCTGAAGATTTTCCGCTTTCAGGAAAACCTCTCCCCCAATGCACCGGTTCAGTTGGCGCGAATCCAGAACGGGCGTTTGCTTGACCACGCCGTTGAGGCGTTCGGCGGCTTGCTGGATATCTGGAAAGGAAACGGGGAAATTCATCAGGGCTAAAAATGGGCTCGCGGAGAACGGCGCAATCGGAATGCCCCCCATGGATCCCGACTGTGCCAGTTCTCCGCGACTCCAAACTCAGGGTTTTGGCGCCTCCCGGACCCTCCTCCGGTTTTCGCCTCACCCGAGTCACTCCCCCCTGGTCAGGAACGCTCAAACTTTAGCCTCCCTCCCGACCTCGACCCAAAAGCGGTCCTTGCTCCACACACCCCCCGATCTGTCGAGCAGAACCGTTTTTGGGTCGAAACTGCCGCCCTCCCCTCACCCAAGGAATCAGGTGATGGCAGGGAAATCGGGAAGATGATGCAGGGTGATTGACTGACTATATATGTTCCCGATTTTCCAGCGGCGGTTTCATCCTGCGCCTTAACCTGATTGCAAATGGAGAGCCCGCCAGGCGGCAGAGGATTAAATAAAGAGTTTCTTATTCTCCGATAATTCGTAGGTTCCTGATATGAATAGTTTTAGGTCGTTTCCTTGGCTTCTCTTTTCTGCCTTCCTTTTTCCCAGACTCGGAAGTTTTCTTCCCTCTCTCTTCGTTGCATGCCTTCGTACCGTTGCAGACTTACAACGCTCCGCGTTGCCACGCCGCACCGGCGGGCATTTATTTAATTTTGACTTAATACCAGCTTTTTCACGGCCTCCAGCAGGCCGGCACTCCCTTGCACATCATCCGGCAGGGTTTCCAGGGGGGCTTTCCGGCAGACCAGGCAATGCTGCCACCCCGCCGCCATGGCGCCCAGCGCGTCCTTCTCCAAACTGTCCCCGATCAGGGCAATTTCCGCCGGGGCGAATCCGCCGGTTCGCTCGCGGGCGATTTCAAAGATCTCGCGTTGCGGTTTCTCACACCCGGCCTCGCTGGAAATCACCAGCGCCGCCAGCCGGGGGAGAAGGCCGAACTCCTCCAGGACCGGCCGCAGCCGGGGATCCCAGTTGCTCAGCACACCGAAGGGAATCCCCCGTGATTCCAGAAGCTTGAGAGCCGGCTCGACGTCATCGTACAGCCGCCAGGCATTCGCATGAGCAAAAGTTTCAAACAGATCGCGATAGAATTCCCGGCTTTCCGGCGGCTCCAGGCCCGCGAGGGAAAAGCAATCCCGCACCACATCCATCCAGAAAGCGAAGGCCTCGTCCAGAGTGCGCCCATAGGCCGGACCGGACTGCCCTCGCCGGGCCTCCCGGGCGCGCGTCCAGGCTGGGACAAACTGGGCCTCCAGATCGCCGCCGGAAACGTCGATCCCGTGGCGCCGGGCCACCTTTTCGTAGTGATATCCGATCCCGGGATGGGGAGTCAGCAGAGTGGAGGCGGCATCGAAAAAAACAAAGCCAACGGGCACGGGAAACCTCCTGAATTTCAATCAGGCCCCGGCGGAGGGGAGCGATTTTACTTGCCACGGGGCGGCGCAATGATAGTTGCCTACCCTCCGCCGGATGCGCGAAGTGGCCAGCCCCAGACCGGGACGAACTTTGCTCGCAACGCATGGCGCGACAATCCTCATCTCTCATATAGGTCCGACCAGAGCCCCCTGATGTCCTATCTCGTTATTGTTGAATCGCCAGCTAAAGCCAAGACGATCAGCAACTTCCTCGGCAAGAATTACCGTGTGGAGGCCTCCTATGGCCATGTCCGCGATCTGCCCGCCGGCAAGAAGGAAGTTCCGGCGAAATTCCGCGCGGAAAGCTGGTCGGAATACGGCGTCAACATCGAGAAGGACTACGAGCCGATCTACATCGTCTCGAAGGAAAAGAAGAAGCAGATCGATCATCTTAAGAAGCTGCTTGAGAAATCCGAGGGGCTGCTCCTGGCAACGGACGAGGATCGCGAAGGGGAATCGATCAGCTGGCACCTGCTCGAGGTGCTGAAGCCGAAAAGCAAAGAGGTCCAGCGCATCGTCTTTCACGAGATCACCCGCGAGGCGATTCGCGAGGCGCTGGAGAATCCGCGCGATATCGATACGGACCTGGTCCGCGCCCAGGAGAGTCGGCGAATCCTCGACCGCCTGTTCGGCTACAAGCTCTCGCCGCTGCTCTGGCGCAAGGTCCAGCCCGGCCTCAGCGCCGGGCGCGTGCAATCGGTCGCCGTGCGTCTCATCGTCGAGCGCGAGGAAGAGCGCCGCGCCTTCAAGAAAAGCGAATACTGGGACCTGGAGGCGGAAATCGGCGGCCCCGGGCGCCCCTTCAAGGCCACGCTGGCCTCCGTCGACGGGCGGCGCCTCGCCACCGGCAAGGACTTCAACGCCACCACCGGCGAGCTGGAAAACAAGAAGGCCTACCTGATCGACGAAAAACACTCCGGGGAGCTGCTCGATCAGTTCAGCGGAGCCCTCCCCTGGGAAGTGCGCAGCGTCCAGGAGCGCCCGGCTACCAACCGCCCCGCGCCGCCCTTTACCACCTCCACGCTTCAGCAGGAGGCCAACCGCAAGCTCCGCTTCTCCGCCAGCCGCACCATGCGCACCGCCCAGCGCCTCTATGAAGGCGTCGACATCGGCGGCGGCGAGCGCGTCGGCCTCATCACGTATATGCGTACCGACTCGGTTTCGCTCAGCGACAAGGCGCTCAACGATGCGCAGAAGGTGATCAAGGAAACCTATGGCGGGGACTACGCCAAGGGCCGCCGCCCCTACAAAACGAAAACACGCAACGCCCAGGAAGCTCACGAGGCGATCCGCCCCACCGAGATTCACCGCAAGCCGGCGGATCTCAAGGCGCATCTCAACCGCGACGAACTGGCGATCTATGAACTCATCTGGAAACGCACTATGGCCAGCCAGATGCCCGACGCCAGGCTCCTGCGCAGCACCGTGGAAATCGCCGCCCGCGCGGAAAAGGGCGCCGAAGGCATCTTCACCGCCACTGGAAAGAAAATCCTCTTTCCCGGTTTCCTCCGCGCTTATGTGGAAGGAAGCGACGACCCGGCGGCGGATATCGGCGATAAGGAAGTGATTCTGCCCGATTTGAAGGAAGGCCAGAAAATCCTTTCGAAAAACGCCGCCGATCCCCAAAGCGATTACTTTCTGGAGAATCTCGAAAACAAGCAGCACGAAACGAATCCTCCCGCGCGCTATACGGAAGCCGCGCTGGTCAAGAAGCTGGAAGAAGAATCGATCGGCCGCCCGTCCACCTACGCTTCGATTATCAGCACGATTATGGACCGCGGCTACGTTTGGCAGAATAAGTCCGGCCAGCTTGTTCCGACATTCACCGCCATGGCCGTGACCGAGCTTCTGAGAAAGCACTTCCCTGAATACGTCGATATACGATTCACGGCCCGCATGGAGGATGAACTCGATCTGATTGCCAATGGCAAGATGAAGTGGGTTGATCACCTGCGCACGTTCTTCGAAGGCTCAAACGGTATCCCGGGGCTGAAAGATGAAGTCGAGAGCAAGCAAAAGGAAATTGATTTCCCCCGCATCCACCTCGGAGTCGATCCGGAAACGGGCGATGAAATCAAGGTGCGCGTCGGCAAGTTCGGCCCCTTTGTCACACGCGGCGATGGCAACGGCGGCACGGCCGCCACCGTGCCCAAAGGCACCCCTCCCGCCGACTTTACCGTCGACGAAGCCCTCAAGCTCCTTAGCCAGAAGGAAGAAGGCCCCCGCGTCGTGGGCCACGATCCGCAAACCGATCTGCCGATCTATGCCATGACCGGGCGCTTTGGAGATTACGTCCAGCTCGGCGAGGCTTCGAAGGAAAAAGGCGCGCCCAAGCCCCGGCGCGCGAGCCTGGAAAAAGGCCAGGACCTCGACACGCTCAGCCTCGACGAGGCGCTGGAGCTGCTTTCTTATCCCAAGGAAATCGGCAAGCACCCGGAAAGCGGCGAGCCCGTTCTGGTCAATAAGGGAAAATACGGCCCGTATATACAGCACAAGAGCGACCGGCGTTCGCTCAAGAAAGAGGACGCCCCGGAAACGATCACGCTCGACCGGGCCCTGGAACTCCTCGCCGAGCCCAAGGGCGCGGGCCGGCGCGGCGCGTCGGCGAAAAAGGTGCTGAAAGAGCTGGGCGAGCATGACGGCGTCAAGCTCCAGGTGCTCGATGGGCGCTATGGGCCCTATGTGACGGACGGCAAGAAGAACGCGACGCTGCCCAAGGACAGCGACCCCGAAGCCGTCTCCGTCGAGCAGGCGCAAGAACTCCTCGCCGCCAAGAAGTCAAAAGCCAGGAAATCCCCCGGCGGCAAAACCAGCGCGAAAAAGAAAACCAAGTAACGAAAAAACAAGCCGGCAAAGTCACAGCAGGATGATTCCCACGTCCTCGTCCTCGTGATCGAAGTCGATGCACCCCTCTGCGTTCAGCACGAAATCAAGAAAACCCGTCTATCGCTGAGTCAGAGTACGAGTGAGGGCAGGATTCAGGCTATCCAGGAGATTCCCGCCGCTCCGCCAGGAGTCTCCTCAACCTTGGCGCCCTTGGACTCTTGGCGGTTCGTATATCTTTCTATACGACGAACTCAAAGAAAGGGCAAGGCGCAGCCATCCCCTTCGTGCCCTTTGCGCCTTTGTGTTTGAAAAATGGAAACCCCGCCCTCCGCAATCACCGCAGATTCGCTTTGCGGTAATCCTGATTGGGAAACGGCGGGAAATTGCTGGAACACATTTCGTAGAGCCGGCTTGCCGTGCGCGGTCCGATGCGCGCCTCCAATTCCGCCTCGTCGCAATTCGTCGTGATGATGGTCGCGCGCGCGCTTTCATAGCGCCGGTTGATGATCAGGTACAGGCGGTCGCGCACCCATTCGCTGATGGATTCCGCGCCGACATCGTCGAGAACCACCAGGTCGGCGTTTTCCAGCAGGGAGAGCAGTTGTTCCTCGGTTTGATGCGAGCTCTGGTTGTAAGTGTCGCGCAGGCGGGAAAGCAGGTCATTGAAATTCGCGTAGTAACCCTGGAAACCGCGCCGGATCACTTCCTTGAGGATGGAAACGGCGATATGCGTTTTTCCGCTGCCGGGCATGCCGCGCAGCATCAGGCCCTCTTCTTCGTCCTGGGTGAAGGAACTGGCGTAGGAGCGCGCCGCTTTCACGATCGCCTTGCGGCTCGCGTCGCGCGCGGCGAAGTTGGAAAAATCTTTCGACCAGAATTTGGGGGGAATCCCCGATGCCATGGCGCGGCGGGATTCATTTTCCTGGGCGATCAGGCCGCAGTCGCAACGGTGTGCGCGTCCGTCATCACCCACGACATATCCATAACCGCCGCATTTTCCACAAACCGCCGGCTCCGATTTTGCCGCGCCGTTCCCCGAATGTTTTTTTGTTATTCCTGCCATGGTGGGAGCTTTCCGTTGTCTTTCGTCGAAGCGAGCGTCATCAGTCCCGGTCGAAGGGGCTTTCCGGGCGCTCGATGGGTTTGTCTTTGTACTCTTCCTTCTTTTCTTTAAAGAGCGCGTCCAGCTTGGCAAACTTTTCTTTTTCTTTTTTCTTTGCCTGTTCGAATTTCTGTTCCGCGCGTTCGCTCTGTTCCAGCACGCGCTGGCGGGCGTCTTCGAAACGGTCGCCGCTTGATTCCTCGGCCAGGGGGCGCCGCACTTCCACCACCTTGCCGGTCTTTTTATTCACGATCAGGACGTTCTTGCAATCAGGGCACGTGACTTCCAGGGTTTCCATCGCAATTCCTTGTCTATACGTTTCGCTGTTCGGTCAGGAAGCGTTCTGTTCCATGAAGGCAAGACTGAGAGCGTAAATCAAGGTGTTTCGTTTAATGGAATCCACGGCCATGCGTTCGTCGGTCTGGTGGGCCAGTCCTTCGTCGACTCCCAGCAGCACCGGCCCGAAGGCGCAGCAGTTCGGGAAGCCCTTTGCATAGGTCGTTCCGCCGATGGCGATCATATCGCAGGTTTCTCCCACGACGGTTTCGTAGGCCTGGCGCAGGCTGCTGAGAAACTGGTTCAGGTGCGGCTGTTTCGGATCCAGATAGATTGCATCAACGGCCCGGCCATCCTGCTCCACCTGGATTTCCAATCCTGTCGCATCGGTAAAGGCCTTCGCCGCAACCTGGGCGTTCTCCAGGACGTCCGCCGTGGTGGTTCCCATGGTCGGCCGGGTATTCAGATTCGCCGTGCCGCCTTCGGGTCCGACATCCAGAAGCGAAATGACACAAGTCGTGTCGCCTACGAATTGATGGGTTCCTGCAATGCCGAGATTTGCGCCATCGTTTCCGGCACTGGCGAAGTGGAGGAATTGGATGAAGCTGCGGACCGGGCCGGGAAGCGTCTCGATGTCGGCAAAGAATTTCAGCCCGTCGAGAATCGCGTTGTGCCCGTAATCCGGCGTCGAGCTGTGGGCCCCCTTGCCGACGAAGCTCAGCAGCGCCTCGTAGTATCCCTGCGCTTCGCTCTCTTCTTCGTTATTCGGCACCAGCGTGATGTTCGAATCCTTGTTCTCCACGGTGAAGCGCGTCGTCTCGCGAACGAGTTCCTTCATGACCTCGTTCTTAGCCTCCACGGGAAAGCGCATGAGCACCTCCGCCAGCGCGGGCACGATGTTGCTGCGTTCGCCGCCGGAGAACGAGAGGAACTCCATCCCCGTTTCCGGGTTTCTCTCAAGCCTGGGCCATTGCGCGGTGACCTTCAGGTTCATCATGCCTTTCTCGCCGATGATCACGGGAAAGTCCGCATCCGGTGTATAGCAGTAATCCGGTGCTGGACGTTCTTTCAGGTAGGCCTCGATATCTGTCCAATCGCCTGTCTCTTCATGAGTGCCAATGATGATGCGCACATCGCAGGGAGGCCTGATGCCCGCCTTCTTGACGGCGATCATGCCATAGAGTGCCTGGATCAGCGGGCCCTTGTCGTCCTGGGCGCCGCGGCCATAGAAAATGCCATCCTCAACTTTGCCATCAAAGGGGCCATGGGTCCAATTGCCAACGGGCGTCACCACGTCGATATGCGAGGCGATGCCAAAGACCGGCCGCTTTCCTTCGCCCGCTTCCGGTTCCATCGCCCATTCGATTTCCGCGACTTCATTGTCCCACTGGCGGAAATGAAACCCATGGTGGGCCGCCAATTCGCTCAGCCACTGCAGGCATGCGGGAATTTGCTCGCGGTATTTGTGCTCCTGTTCCTCAGTTCCCCCCGAGACGGTTTCAAAAGAAATGATCCGGGCGGTATCGCGCATGACGTCTTCAAACAGGGCCTCGACCTGCTCGGCGACGGCGCTTTGAATTTCCTCGGTAGTCGGCAAACTCATCTCCTCGTCGGGGCTATCGCGGAAATCGCGGCGGCAAATGTAAGGAGAAAGGTAAGCAGACGGGCACAGCGTTTGACAAAAGGTTTTTCTGTGGCTTGGCGGAGCATTTTGGGAGCCGTTTTCCGGGGCAAACCGGCCCTTCATTGTCCCGAGCTTGAAACCCCTTGAGCCAACGCTACTCCTCCGCCCATGATGGAGCAGCACTCGCAGCCTCTTTGCAAGATCCCGCAGGATTCTCTACCGTGATTTTTCTTCACTGGATCGCCGTCCCCCTCATTACCTTTTTGCTCCTGGCCTTGTTGATCTGGGGGATGAAAAAGGACCCGAAGGCTGCCCGCAACGAAATGGCCGGGGAGATCCTTTCCGATGATCCTCCCGCCGACCCGCCCTCCTCTGTGGTTCCTCCTCATCGCCGGATTACCCATCTGCTGGAGGAACGCCGCCTGATGACCGGATTCTGGGGAAATATGTCTCCAGACCTTCTTGTCTCTTTCTGGACGACTCCGGGCGAAAAGGCTTCCTGCACCATCAATTACCAGCAAACCTTTATCCCCCTGAGCGGGCAGGTCTCCGACGATCTCGCCAACCTGGAGAATTCCCTTTTCGACGGCGCCCGGGAACACGGGGTTCCCGAACGCTCGCGTTTCGTGAAGTCCTATACCTTCCTTCGCCTTGTGCGCCTTCACCAGGACCTGGTTGTGGAATCCACCTTCCAGGGCGAGCGATTCTGCCACGAGTTTTATCGCCTCGATATTGATGGCAAAATGGTCGCTATTGTCGTGGACGATGGATTGTTCGAGGAATTGGCAGAGACCCTTCGCCGGGTTCCCTACCGCTCGGTGGTGGACCTGATGGAAACCAGCCGAGAAGCCGAGCGCGCCGCGAGCCTTTACAAGGCCATATTGAGCCCGGAGGGGCTCAATGGGGAAACCGAGGCGTGGCTGGCGCATTTGCTCGGGCTGGCCGGCGCTGAGGACCGCCTGATCCAGCGGCACCTGGCCCTGGCGAGCGAATTCGCTCCCCGCAACGCCCTGGTGCGGCTGGAATCGGCGCGGCTGGCCGGCCGGTCAGAGGAATTGCGCTGGCTTTGGTCCGCGCGCCAATATCTTTGCGAGCAGGGCGAGTGCGAAGAGCAGGGCCGATTCTTCCTGGCTCAGAGTCTCCTTGCCCTCAATCACCGGAAACTGGCCAAAACATTCTGCGAGCAGCTTCTCGCCGATTATCCCCAGCATTCCGGAGCGGCTTGCCTGCTCACGCTGATTAAGCAGAAGGAACGAGGAGCGCAGACCTGAATTCCGCCGGCACCTCTCGAGCAAATATCCCAGCGGCCAAGGAAAGCTGGCGGGTTCGCTATCCCGCGGCAGCCCGCTTTGTCCGCAATAAGGTGGCCGTGGCCTCGCTGGTGGCCATTGTCTTGATCTTCCTCATCGCGGGCCTGGGTCCGCCGATCTACGGCGCCGACCCCGCCACGATCCACCAGGAATTCATCGGCATGCCCGAGGGGCCGAGCAGCGATTATCCCCTCGGCGTGGACCACCAGGGGCGCGACGTCCTGGCCCGGGTGCTGGGCGGTGCCCGCATCAGTCTCGCCGTCGGCGTGGTCAGTTGCTTCATCAATATGCTGATCGGCATGGGAATCGGCGTCACAGCGGGATGGTGCCACGGCTCGACAAATCGGTGGGTCGCCGGGATCGATACGCTGCTGATGCGCTTTGTGGATGTGCTTTTCAGCATCCCGCTGTTGCTTGTGGTGATCCTGATGCAGGTCTTCGTGAAACCCATTCTGGAAAGCGTGATCGGCGGGCGCGACGACTTGCCCCTGCTGCTCTCGCCCGATCTGGTGGCCATATACCTGGCTCTGGGCGTCACCAACTGGCTGACCATGGCCCGCCTCGCCCGCGGCGAAGTGATCAGCCAGGCCGGAATGGATTACGTCATGGCGGCCCGCTCCCTTGGTCAGAGCAACATCTGGATTCTTCTGAAGCATATCGTCCCCAACTCCATGAGCCCCCTGACGGTGGCCGCGACGCTGGCGATTCCCGAAGCCATTTTTGTCGAGAGTTTCCTTGGTTTTGTGGGGCTGGGCGTCACGGCCCCCCAGGCGAGCTGGGGCACCATGGCCAACGACGCGCTTGGATATCTCAGCGTTGCGCCGCATCTTCTGCTGGCGCCGGCGATTGCCATCAGCGTCACCATGCTGGCTTTTAATTTGTTTGGCGATGGTTTGCGGGATGCCATCGATCCATCATCGCGATGAGCGCTCGGTGTGCTTGACACGTTGCGGCTCCCTCGCCACTTATTGGAAACTTCCTGCTTGTGATTCCCCCCGGGCCGAGAGCAAAGGCCCAGCCGACCACCGGAAAGGATCTATTCACCCCATGAAGATTCATGAACATCAGGCCAAGGAACTCCTTGCCTCCTACGGAGTTCCCACCCCGAAAGGCCAGACCGCCTTGAGCGTCGACGAAGCGGTGAAAGCCGCGGAAGACCTTCAGACCTTTCCCCTTGTGGTGAAGGCCCAAGTTCATAGCGGTGGCCGCGGCAAGGCCGGTGGCGTCAAAGTCGTCAAAAGCATGGAAGAGCTGAAGGAAGCAGCGGAGAAGATCCTCTCGCTGAAAATCAACGAACTTCCCGTCCGCAAGCTGCTCATTGAGCCAGGCATTGATATTCGCGACGAGATTTATCTCGGGATCATCCTCGATCGCTCGACCCAGCGCCCGGTCATC
Organism: uncultured Candidatus Sumerlaeota bacterium; assembly: GCA_964346275.1. Taxonomy (GTDB): domain Bacteria; phylum Sumerlaeota; class Sumerlaeia; order SLMS01; family SLMS01; genus CAYFUR01. Next base: position 3,349 of record CAYFUR010000008.1, on the reverse strand, counting down.
ATGGCCTGCGCGGAAGGCGGCGTGGAAATCGAAGAACTGGCCAGGGAGAAACCGGAAGCCATCCTGAAGATCGGCATCCCCCCCACCTATGGCTATCGGGCCTTCATCGGCAACGAGGTGATGTCGTTCCTCAACGTGCCCGCCTCCGCCGTGAAGTCCTTCTCGACGATCCTGAAGGGCATGGTCCAATGCTTCTATGAAAAAGATGCGTCGCTGGCAGAGATCAACCCACTGGTGATTACCGGCGGGGGGGGTGCGATTGCTTGCGACGCAAAGATCAATTTCGACGAGAACGCGCTCTCTCAGCATCCCGACATCGAAGAGCTTCGCGACGAGGGTGAAGAAGAACCCCTGGAACTGGAAGCGCGGCAAAAGTCGCTGAACTATGTGAAGCTGGACGGCGAGATCGGCTGTATCGTGAACGGCGCGGGTTTGGCCATGGCCACCATGGACATCGTGAAACACTACGGCGGCCAGCCCGCCAACTTTCTGGATATTGGTGGGGGAGCAAAGGCCCAGCAGGTGAGCGAGGCGCTGCAATTGATCACCTCCGACCCCGCCGTGAACACGATCTTTTTCAATATCTTTGGCGGAATCGTCCGTTGCGATCTGGTGGCCGAGGGCATCCTGACCGCCTTGAAGCAATTGCCTGATTTCGATTATCCAATCGTGATCCGCCTCTCGGGAACGAACGAGGAGAAGGCCCACGAGATGTTGAAAGATTCGCCGCTGACCCAAACGGTTTCCATGGCAGAGGGCGCGCAGAAGGCTGTTGAGATCAGTAAAGAACGGAGCTGACCTCCGGTTGTGAAGGGCTGTTTCTCTGCTTTACAGCCGGGAACGAATCGCCAGTATCAATTTTCGGATTAAGTCCTCCCCGATTGGTGCCTCCAGCGCTGTGGCCGTTTTTCGCCAGATAGAAGCTCGTTTCACCGATTTCTACCGCCAAAGCGGCGGGGTGATCCTCACTTTTCTGGCGGGCATCTTTGAATTTCGCTACGGGCGAAATGAGCGCCACCGGTTGCTGACGCAAATGCTGCGCGTGGGCTGGGAGACGATCCCGCTGGCTCTGCTGATCGGCCTCTTCACCGGCATGACCGTCGCCCTGGGCACGGGGCTGGTTCTCGCCCAATTCGGGCAGGAAGTCTTTATCGCCCGGGTCGTGTCCGAATCCGTCATCAAGGAAATGGGCCCGGTCTTCACGGCCTTTATCATCGCGGCGCGGGTCGGCGCGGCGATGACGGCGGAGCTGGGCACCATGGCCGTGAATGATGAAATCAATGTCTTGCGGGTGCTGGGAATCCGTGTGGATCGCTATCTGGTGATGCCGCGCGTGATCGCGGCGCTCACGATGACTCCGGCGCTGACGGTTTACTCCATCGTCCTTGGCCTGATCGGCGGCGCCGTGGTTTCCGTCGCCTATTTCGATGTGTCCTGGGTGGTTTACAAAAACGAAGCTTTCCGCTTTATCACCCTGGACGAGGTCTATAAAGGCCTCTCGAAGGCGATTGTCTTCGGGGCGATATACAGCTCGGTCTGCTGCTACCGGGGCATCAACACAACCGGCGGAGCGGAAGGCGTGGGCAAGTCCACCACCAGCGCGGTGGTCATTTCCCTCAGCGGAATCCTCATCGCCAATTACCTGCTGACGCGGTTTCTCTTCGGGTGACGAGGGGCCAAGGTAAAGGCTTGATTTCACCCCGGCTTCCGGCTTTGATCAGAAGGCCAATGCAAGCCAGGAGTGACGCATGCAGATCTCAATCGAAAAGAACAGCCACACTTCCACTGTTTCGGTGAGCGGGGAAATCACCTCGGATCAATGCCCCGAGTTTCGTGAGAATCTGCTGTTGGCGGCAGAGAATAAACCGGAAACGATCTACTTGGATTTAAGCGCTGTCCCCTTCATCGACAGTAGTGGGCTCGGGGTTCTGGTTGGTGTGCGCGGACAGATGAAGAAATACGGGTCGCAGCTGCGCATCCTGAATCCCCAGCCTTCTGTGCGAAAGCTATTCGACTTGACGCGCTTGTCCAAGGTTTTCGGTATTCAGGAAGAGTAGCGGCTCCTCGCTTTTCGTTCCTTCAAAATCACAAGAAATCCTCCGTCTCCGCCTCGTCCCCGCTCTCCATGAGTGCGAGCCCGAGAAAACGGTCGATATTGGAATGGCGGAGGATCATTCGTGTCGGCTCGCCAACATGAGTCAGGCGAAGAGAGATTCCCTGTTCCCTCAGATACACATGGATCTGGAGCAGGTGATGGAGAAAGGTGGAATCGGGTATCAGGAGGTTTCGCAGATCCAGCTCCACCTCGGAGATTTCCTCCGGGTTCGTTTGTTCGAGCTGGAACCGGATGAATTCAATATCCGATGGTGAGTTTCCCGGAAGCTGGTAGAACAACTTCATTGGGAGAGTCCCCCGCAAATTGGTATCATGGCGAACCTTTTTTTGTCCCGCGGATGAACGACAAGAAGAATTTGGAAATTCAGGAAGAAATCGAGGGGGCGTCAGGCCGAGGTGGGGAAGAAATCATTGGCCCGTGCGGGCAACGGCGCACCGCCTCCCCATTCGCGGATCAGCGACGGCAGCCATTTCTTCTCCCAAGCAATAGCGAAGTGATAGTGGGGATAACGCCGTTCCAGCTTGTAGAAGGCCGGTGTATGCACATGGCGCCGCCCGGATGGACCAATCTCGGCCGGCACAACGATATGCACCATCTCGTGATAGATGATGTAATCCAGAAAATAGGTAGGGACGTTGGGATGGTCCAGCATGGGATGGATACGGATGAGGCCTTGCCTGTCGTTCCAGGTGCCGAGAGTCACGTGGCGCTGGCGCCGCCGGGCCCCACGGGAATTCCGGCCCCAGATAATACGATAGCGTAACCCGTCGTTGAAAAACTGGTGATTCAGATCGTTGGCCCGATGCCGCAGATTGTAGACGCGTCCCCGCGAGGAGCCCGTTGCGCTTCGGCGCGGGGCGGGAGCCGGGGCGACGGCTATCTGTTCGTGATTGAGGTTGATGAACTCGCGCACGGTTCGCCGGACTTCCGGCGTCGGCGACACCACAAAACGGGCAAGGGCCTTTAAGACCTTCTCGTCCGCCTGGAGAAACATGCGGTGGAGACTGACACGGATTCCCGGTCCGGCGCCGTCACGCCGCGCGTTGATGAGGGAATGCGTGTTGTTGTTCATGCGCAAGCTGATCGGCCGGCCCGTCGTCTCGGCCAGATAGCGCCTGAGTTCTTCCGCATGAATCGCCACGAATATGTTCCTCTTGAGCCCAACAATTCTAATGGATTTGAAGAGAATCGGAGAAGCAGTTCAACAGCAAGTTGCACCGGGGGTCAGTCGAT
>CAYFUR010000007.1:58168-59007 GCA_964346275.1 uncultured Candidatus Sumerlaeota bacterium | reverse complement strand
AAAAGATGAGTATGGCCGCGGGATGTTCCTTTTTTGCCCACCCCGGCAGGTTTCCGCATAAATGAGAACGTCCAGGTCAATTCAGAACCTGAGGGAGCCGCAGATCAAAGTCGGCAGAAGGTTGGGCCTTCCTGGATCAGTGATGGCCGCTGCGGAGGATGCTGACGATGATGGCGAGGCTGAGGATGCCGGCGAGGAGATAGCCGATGATGCCGATGACGGGCATGTCGGCCCATTTGGGCGGCACGCCGGAAAGGACAATGACGCTGGAGCCGATGACGAGGGAGCCGACGAGGATGGCGAGGCTGAGGCGGCTGGAAACGCGCTCGAGGGTGGAGAGCAGGGGATCGAGGCCGCGATGCTCGAATTCCATTTTGATCCGGCCGGATTTCACGAGGCGGAAAACTTCGCGCATTTCCGTGGGAATTTCCGAGACAAACTCGACGAGATCGGTCCCCATGGCGTAGGCCTGGGCGAGGATGTGGCGCGGGCTGTGGCGCTGGCGCTTGCGGTGCTTGAGGAAGGGCTCGGCGAGCTGCACCGGGTTGAAATTGGGATCGAGCATGCGCCCGACGCCATCGACGGCGGTGAAGGTCTTAATAACGAGGAGCAGATCGGGGGGGAGGCGCATCTGGAACTCGGCGGAGATGTTGACCATTTCCCGGAGGAGCTTGCCGAGGTTGATGCGCTTGAGGGATTTGTGGAAATGCTGGCTCATGAAAGCGTCTATACGCTTTTCCAGCTCGTCTCGGTTGGGTTCGTTTTCCCACTCGGTGATGCGCATGAAGACTTCCCGGCCCATGACTTCGTCGCGCTGGGCGATGGCGATGATGAGGTCG
>CAYFUR010000007.1:19605-58068 GCA_964346275.1 uncultured Candidatus Sumerlaeota bacterium | reverse complement strand
CCATGCCGAAGTCGAGGAAGCCGATGACGTTGCCCGGCATGACCAGGATATTGCCCGGGTGGGGGTCGGCGTGAAAGTAGCCGTATTCGAAGACCATGCGCAGGAAGACTTCCCGGCCCATGACTTCGTCGCGCTGGGCGATGGCGATGATGAGGTCGGTAAAGTGCTCGCGCTCGCGGCGGCTGAGCTGGCCCACCATGCCGAAGTCGAGGAAGCCGATGACGTTGCCCGGCATGACCAGGATATTGCCGGGATGGGGATCGGCGTGGAAGTAGCCGTATTCAAAGACCATGCGCAGGATCAGGTTGAATCCGCGCTCGCCGATGAGCTGTTTGTCGTATCCGCGGCGGTCGAGTTCCTCGCTTTGCGAGGGTTTGATGCCTTCCATGTATTCCATGGTCAGCACGCGGTCGGTGGAAAAGTCGTGATAGACTTCCGGGATATGGACCCTTTCATCTTCCAGAAACATTCCGGCAAAGCGCTCGATGTGGGCGGCCTCCACGCCATAGTCGATTTCATTCTGGATCGTGCGGGAGAATTCTTCCACGACGCCGGTGGGATTGTGCAGATCCCATCCTTCCACATGGCGCTCCATGAGGGTGGCGATGTGGAACATGATTTCAATGTCGACCTGGACCATTTTGCGGATGTTGGGCCGCTGGACCTTGATGACAACCCACTCGCCGCTTTTTAGCCGGGCGGAATGTACCTGGCCGATGGAGGCGGCGGCGATGGGCTGATCCTCGAATTCGTCGAAAAGATCCTCGATGGAAAGGCCGAGTTCCTCCTCGATGATGCGGTTGACATCCTTCAGGGGAAACGGGGCGACTTCGTCCTGGAGCTTCTCCAGCTCCCTGTATATATCGAGGGGGATATAACTGTGGTGGGTGGAGAGCACCTGGCCGAGCTTGATAAATGTGGGGCCGAGTTCCTCGAGGGCGTTGCGGATGCGTTCGCCGCGGCTGAGATCTTCCAGGCCCTCCCAGTCTTCCTTCCAGACCATCTGGAGGCCGACTTCGACGTAGTTCTCGATATTGAGGCGGGAGACGAGATCGCCAAAGCCGTATTTGATCAGAACACCGAGGATCTGGCGGTAACGCTTGGCGTGCCGATAGGTTCGCTCGATGATGCCAACGCGTCGGATGATCACGGACTCAGGCAGCCTCCTGGCCGCAGGAAAATGCCGCCGGGGGGATTTACCCTTACCCGGCGGCTGGAATTGTCAGGTGAAAAGGTTCACGAGGGAAACGACTTTTGCGGCGTGCCGCGTCTTTTTTTACTTAGTCGTCGAGGGTGAATGCGACGTTGAGGGTCACCTGGTATTCGGCGACTTTGCCGCCATCGATGGCGCCGCGCGTTTCCTTGACTTCGAACCAGCGAAGGTTGTGAACGGATTTCGAGGCCCTGGCCAGAGCGCTGTTGATGGCTTCCTCGACAGAGTTCCCCGAGGTGCCGACGACTTCGATCTTCTTGTAAACGTGGTGAGCCATGCGTTTTTCTCCTTTGTGATCAGGCTTCGGAATGATTGCTTCGTCTCGATTTTGTCCGGATGGCCGTGAGGGGCAAGAATCATACAAGAGAGGGACGGGACTCGGCAATTTTTGTAGGTGAGCGGGGCCCAGCGGACTATATTTCGGGCAAAAGAACGCTTTCATGGGGGAGGCCAGATGGAGGGCATTTCGCGTTATTTGAGAGAATTCTGGAAAAATGTGGCGGCCGTTTTGATCGTTATGGCGGCGGGCGGCGCCTCGGCGCAACAGGTGGCGGACTTGCGCGTACCGTCGCCGGAATCCACCGGCGGCGGGTCGCTCGCCGTGCGGGCCTATTTTCCCGGTGATCCGGCGGATTTTCGCTATGGGGAATCCGGCGCGCCGGTGGCGGTGATTGCGCTGGGGACGACGGGGCCGGGAAATCTGGACATGCTGTATTCAGAGGAATCGCGGGAAATCGGCGCGGTGCTGCTGAAGTTCTTGTTCCCCGGAGGAGAATACGAAGGGCGGGCAAGCGATGGCACGTACGACTGGCGGGGCCTGGATTCCCAGCGCGCGCTCCGGGATGTGCTTCGCTTTGCCACGGGAGAGATCCAGGACAGCGAGGGGCGTTCGCTGGAGGAGATTGTGGGCGGGCCGATCCGGGAGGACCAGGTGGGGCTGCTCGCTTTTTCCAATGGCGTACCCATTTCCATGGCGGCGCTGGGGCGATTCGGCGGCGAGATTCCCCCGCTTCCGTATATCCTGTTTTGGGAGGGGGCGCTCAACGATCAATTCCATGGCTTTGATTTGCCGGTGTTCTTTTACGATCCGACGGGGGACGATGCGGACAGCGACGGGGTTTTGAACAACGACGTGCTGAACGGAGCGTATATCTCCTATGATTATCCCCGGTTGAATATCGACTATACACGAATCGAATACGACTCCGAGGCGCACGTCGTTTTGGACGCGGAGTACAACGGCATCTTCTATTTCGATAACAACGGCGATGGCGTTTTCAACCAGGCGATCGCGGATTCGTGGAACAGCGATACGAACCAGAATGGCTTCGTCGACCCGACGGAGGATTATCCGCTGCTGGGCCAGCTCTTTCCGGTGGGGCTGGGCGGGAAAAAAGTTGCCATCCTCTCTCGCGGCGCGGCGGACGCGGCCGGATCCGCGCTGAACCGCGCGGGAGTGAGCCAGTGGCCGGAGCCGTATATGCAGCCATCCGCCGTGGAAGCGTGGTGGGACGAACGCGACCCCGCGGAGCGGATCGGCGATGCGCTGGCCCTCCAGCCCGCCATGCGCGCCATGGTCGTCTATTCAGAGACAGACCATTTCTATATCAACCGCGGCAAAGCGCATCTCCAGATGGATTACGAAACGTTTCGCCGGTCGGGGCGCTGGGCGCGGCTGAACCCGGATGCGGCGTATTTGCGTCTTTTCGGAGAGCCGGCGGGCCCTGTCGATGTACCGGCGAATATCGATCCGCTCCCCGAGCAGATGCCTGGCTTTGCCGAGCCGGACGACGTCGGCCTGTCGCGGGTGGAGTTGATCTTTGCCGGCACGGCCGAGATGTTCGACCGCTCCGTCTCTGACAACTGGAGTGACGACCTGGACCAGGTCCTTCATCCGCCAGGGACGACGGCGTGGATGCTGTTTTAGGTTTCGGGGCGGCTTGCTTTACTTCTTGCCAGCCCGCGCGGTGGCGGCCAGCGACATGACGTCTTTCTTCTTCCGGTGGGGATTGGGAAGAGCGGATTCGCGGACGATGAGTTCGGCGGGCTGGAGAAGCTGCTTCTCCTTGGGCCGGGTCTCACTGAGCAGGTCCAGGAAGAGCCGCGCCGCGCCCCGGCCCACGGACTGGCCATCGTGGGTGATCGTGGTGAGCGGCGGATTCAGCCCCACGGACAAGGGATGATTGCCAAAGCCGATAACTTCCATGTCGCCGGGGACGGAAAGGCCGACCTCCTGAAGCCCGCGGAGGGCGCCGGCGGCGATTTCGTCGGAACTGCAGAAGATCGCCGTGGGACGTCCGCTGCCATTGCCCGCGGTGAGCAGGCGATGCACCGCGCGATGGCCCGTTTCGAAGCCGCGGAGAAAGTCGCACCGCACGATCCAGTTGGGATTCACCTCGAAGCCGAATTGCTCCATGGCATAGATGAAGCCCTCTTCGCGGAGATCGGCGTCACGCTGGCCAGGCTCGCAAACGAAAGCGCCAATGCGCGTATGGCCATTCTGGATCAGGTATTTCGTGGCCAGCTCGGCCCCCATCAGGTTTTCCGTTCCGCTGGTATATATCCCATCCCATTTTTCCCAGGAGCGCTCGGGGTAAGCGTTTACCAACACGGTGGGCGTGGTGCTCCGGGAGATGATTTCAAGCAGCGGCTCGGTGATGAAGTCGGTCAGGAAAAGCAGGCCGGCGAGACGGGGATCCGCGAGCACCTTGCGCATCGTCCCCGGAACCAGCGAGGGCTGATGATAGGAAGCCACCATGAGCCGGATACCCTGCTGGCCGAGTTCTTCGTCGATGGATTGAAGGACGTCGAGATTTCCCGCCACGCGAAGCACCGAGAGGCTCGGCACCATGAGGGCGGCCATATCGGGTTTCCCTGTGCGCAGAGCGCGCGCGGCGGTGTTGGGAACATAGCCCATTTCCGCGGCGGCTTGCTGGACTTTCTTCCTCAAGGCCAGGGAAATCCGTGGATTGTCCGCGAGTGCACGAGAGACGGATGCCGCGGAGACATTCAGCTTCTTGGCGATGTCTTGGAGTCGAGGTTTTTTTGTAGGCATATTAATTTCTGTCGGTGTGTAAGGTGCAATTTCCGCAGTTCGTTTGCCCTCTCTCGGCCTTTCGTGTCCAGAGAAAAGTGCAAAACGTGTGCAAGTTTTGGATTTTTACCTTTACAAATCGTCAGCTCACGCGCTGGCAGCAGAAGATCAGGCGCGGGCTTTTCTGGAGGTCGAAAGAGTTGCCTTTGTAGTCTCCATAGATCTCGTGGACCGCCAGGCCCGCGGAATCGAGACCGGCAACCAATTCTTCCGCGGTGAAAAGACGCACGTTTTCCTGGATCTCGCGGTGGAGTTCCCCGTCGATGAATTTGCGCTGGATTTTCTTTGCTCGAAGCCCGTCGCGGCTTAAATGCCTGTGGATGCGCCAGGTTTCGCCGCTGTGGAGAACCTGTTCGTCAAATTCATCCTGGCCAGCGAGGCTGCGCCGGGCGATTTCCGCATTGAGAAAGTCGAAAAAGAACCAGCCGCCGGGGCGGAGCACGCGCGCCACCTCGCGGAGGACGCCGAGATTCTCTTCGTCGCTTTCGAAGTAGCCGAAAGCGGTGAAGAAGCTCGCAACGAGATCGAACGCGCTGTCCTGAAAGGGGAGGCGGCGCATATCGAGACGGGTGAGGCGGCAGTCGCACTGGCGCTGGTGGACAAGCTTGAGAAGCGGAAGCGAGAGATCGCCACCGGTTGCCTCAAAGCCCTTTTCGTGGAAGGGGGCGAGATGGCGCCCGGCTCCGCAGGCGAGATCGAGCACGCGGGCGGGAGGGTGCAGGCCTGTCGTCTCGAGGGCGAGTTCCACGCCCTCGACGGCTTCGGCGGCGTCGCGGTGGGCGTAGCGCTCGAGATAATCTTCGTCGAAAGCCTGGCTGAACCAGGCTGGGTCGATCTTCAGGGTTCCGGCTCACTTCGGCAAAATGGGTCCCCGCTTCGGGACTCGGGAGGGTAAGCTCAATGGGGGCCTCTCGCGCAACCCCACTCTGGGAGGACTCTGGAATGACCGCGGGATTCAAGGGCGCCCGCCTCGAAAGGAGGCGGGCGGACCGGGAGCTCTTGGTTTGAGGCGGAGGGGTGGCTTTACTTCTCTTCGCCCTCTTCGGTGACTTCCCAGGTTTGCGGTCCGCTGACCAGCGCCTGGAGGTCGCCGCGTCCCTTGCGCTCGATCTGCTCACTCACCTGGCTGTTGACCAACTCATCGTAAGTCGGCCGTTCCACGGCACGCAACACGCCGATGGGCTCGGGGAGGTCGGGCACACGCATCCGGGCGAGAAGGGAATGGAAGGAAATATCCGCCTTCTCGTCGTGGACCAGGAGATCTTCCTCGGTGATGCCATTCTCGCCGATGGTGACGGATTCGAGCCGGCCACTGCGCAAGACAATGCCTTTATTCTTGTTCGCGCCATAGATCATGGGTTCGCCCTGCTTCAGCTCGACCACGTTGTCGGGCCGCTGCTTGCGGTCCTGGGCGTGGCTGAAGGCGCCGTCGTTGAAGATATTGCAGTTCTGATAAATCTCGACGAAGGCGGCGCCTTTGTGCTCATGGGCGCGGCGCATAACCTCGATGAGGTGCTTGGGATGCATATCCACGGCGCGGGCGACAAAGGTCGCCTCGGCGGCCAGAGCAATGGACAGGGGATGCAACGGCCAGTCAAGGGATCCCATGGGGGTGGACTTGGTCTTCTTGCCGAAGGGAGAGGTCGGGGAATACTGGCCCTTGGTGAGGCCGTAAATCTGGTTGTTAAAGAGCAGCACCTTGATATTCACGTTCCGGCGCAGGGCGTGGATGGTGTGATTACCGCCAATGGAAAGGGCGTCACCATCACCGGTGATCACATAGGTCTGCAGGTCCGGGCGCGCCGTCTTGAGGCCCGTGGCCATCGCCATGGCGCGGCCGTGGATGCTGTGGATGCCATAGGTGTTCATGTAGTAGGGAAAGCGGCTGGAGCAGCCGATTCCAGAGATGAACGTATATTCCTCGGGCGGGATGGCCGCATCGACCATCATCTTTTTCACGGCGGCGAGAATGGAGTAATCGCCGCAGCCCGGGCACCAGCGCACATCCTGGTCGCTGGCAAAATCCTTCACGGTAAACTTTCTGTCTTCCTGGGCGATACTCATCGGATCGAAGCCTCTTCTTTCATGATTTGTTCCACGCCGTCGACGACGCCGCCGACGGTGAAGGGACGCCCCTGGACTTTGTTCAAGCCCCGGGCATCGACAAGATACTTGGCGCGAATCAACTGGCGAAGCTGGCCCTTGTTCAATTCCGCGACGATGACCATTTTGTCCCGGAATCCTTCGAGGATCCCGCCAAGGTTCTTCGGAAAGGGATGCAGGTGGCGCAGGTGGATGTTGGCAACCTTCTGGCCGCGCTGGCGGAGTTCCTTCGCCGCTTCGCGGATCGCGCCATAGGTGCTTCCCCAACCGATCAAGAGCACGTCCGCATCGCCGTCATCGTTGTTAAAGACCTTCACGTCGGGAATGAATTCGGCGACGCGTTCGACCTTTTCCTGGCGAATGTTCACCATCTTCTGATGATTGCCGGGATCGTAACTCACGTTGCCCGTGACGTCCTGTTTTTCCAGCCCGCCAATGCGGTGCATCAGGCCAGGGGTCCCGGGCAAGGCCCAGGGACGCGCCAGGTTTTCGTCGCGCATATACGGCAGGAATTCGCCGTCCTCGCCGTTGGGCTCGGTGATATGGTCGACTTTGATGGCTTCGAGGGTGCTCACGTCGGGAATCAGCCAGGGCTCGGCGCTGTTGCCGATATAGCCATCGCTGAGAATCATCACCGGTGTCATGTAGCGGAAGGCAATGCGGGCCGCCTCGATCGCGGTCTGAAAGCAATCGGAGGCTGACCGCGGCGCAATGACGGGAAGGGGGCACTCACCGTTCCGGCCATGGATGGCCTGGAAGAGATCGGACTGCTCGACTTTGGTGGGCAGGCCGGTGGAAGGCCCGCCGCGCTGGACGTTGATGACGAGCAGGGGAAGCTCAAGCATGACTGCCAGGCCCATTGCTTCGCCTTTCAGGGCGATGCCCGGGCCGGAAGAGGCGGTGACGCCCAGGGCGCCCCCGTAAGCCCCTCCGATTGCCGCGCAGATCGCGGCGATCTCGTCCTCGGCCTGAAACGTCAACACGCCGAATTCCTTGTGGCTGGCCAGTTCGTGGAGGATGTCGCTTGCCGGCGTGATGGGATAGCTGCCGTAGAAGATCGGCTTGTTGGCCAGTTGGCCCGCCGCGATCAAGCCAAGTGCCATGGCTGTGTTGCCGCGTATATCGCGATACTTGCCGGGCTGGAGCCTGGCTTTCTTGACGCGGAAATGGCGCGCGAATAATTCCTGGGTTTCGCCAATATAGTAACCGGCGCGAAGAACCCTCTTATTGGCGTCACGAATCTTTTCTTTATTCTTAAACTTGCTTTCGATGAACTCGATAATCGGCTCGAGGGGGCGGCTGTAAAGCCAGCACACCACGCCAAGGGCGAAGAAGTTTTTGCAGCGGGCGGCTTCCTTGCCCGTCAGGCCGATTTCCTCGCAGGCGCGAACGGTCATCTGGGTCATGGGGATGGGATTGACAGTGTAATTGCTGAGCGTGCCGTCGTTCAACGGGTTGGTTTCATAGCCAGCCAGCTTGAGGTTCTGATCGGTAAACCCATCCTCGTTGGCGATGATGATGCCGCCCTTTTTAAGGTCGTTGAGGTTCACCTTCAACGCGGCCGGGTTCATCACAACCATGGCATCGACTTCGTCGCCCGGGGTATAGACGTCGGAGGAACTGAACTGGAGCTGGAAGCCGGAAACGCCATAGACGGTGCCCGCGGGAGCGCGGATTTCCGCGGGAAAATCGGGCAAGGTGCTGACGTCGTTGCCGAAGATTTCCGATGTGGTGGTGAACTGGGATCCTGTAAGCTGCATGCCATCGCCGGAATCGCCGGCAAATCGGATTGTTACCTGGCGAAGGTCCTGCACGGGAATGTCGAGAGACATGGTGGGGAAAGCTCGCTTTCCGGGACTTCAGGGAGCCTCGGCGGGGAAGTCAAAGGGCCCGCTGGCCTGCCAGCGGATTAATCTGGAGATATAGGAACGCATTAGTCAGACCATCAACGTAAAAACGTCAAAACTCAGTGGAAAAGTAAACGGTCCAAATAAGGATCGCACAGAAAGTAAGTAATCAATCACTTTTTCTGTTGACGCCTCGTTCTTTCACAAACCAGATCGTGCTCTATCGCGATATTCAGGGGAGTTGCGCTCATGGGAAATCGGGTCTTCATTGCTTTCGCCTTGCTCGCCACGGGCCTGTTACTGGGCGGGTGTGCAACGTCGTCCATGGATGCCATGCCCCGGATTGCAGAGGATGGGGAGACAGGCTCGCGCGGCTCCATCGAGGCGGCCAACCCGCAAGAGGAACGGCTGAATTTCTGGCCGATTCTTTACCGGCGCGGGGATGTGGCGTCGGTGCTCTGGCCGCTTGTTTCCGTCACACCGGCGGGTCATGCTTTGCTGCCCTTTTACGATTGGGATGGAGAGAACGGGGCCCTGCGGATCTTGACCATCCATTACAAAGCCCCTTCAGCGGCTTATTTCGACAAGGACCGGTGGCACGTGGTGAATGTTATCCGCCACCGCACGGAAGGATGGTTTTTCGTCTTCCCGCTTTACTACGCCGACGACGAGGGCGTCTGGTCGCCGCTGATCACCTGGCGCGATGACCTCCAGGGCGCCGCCGGCCCGATCATCAATCATTACGACGATGGACAGTTTGAATCCTGGAGCCCCCTTTGGCCTTTCATCTCCTCTTACGAGGGGGACGCGAAGGGCTTTCACGCCTTCCCCCTGTTCATGCATCGCAACGGCGACGGGGAAGGATATACCAACATCGGGCTGCTGCTCTTCCACCGCGACTTCGACGGGAGGGACCACGAGACACATGTTCTCTGGCCGCTGGCACGGGAAACCCGCGAGGGCGACGAACGCAGCCACTACGCCTTTCCCCTTTGGTCCTACGTATCCTCGGGAGATGACACGTGGTTCTGGAGCCTCCCTTTCAGCCGGGTCCGCGACGATGGATGGCACCTGACCAATGTGCTATTGCCGCTTTATTTTTCCGCCGGGGAGGAGGAATCGGAATATACAACGGCGCTTTTTCCCCTCTGGCACCAATACGAGTCGGAGGAGAAGAAAGCACAGTCCCTCTTTCCGCTCTTCTTGTCTTTCCAGCCGAAAGACGAGGAAGAGGAGTGGGAGTTTTACTCGTTGCCGCTGACGTTCAGTTCGGGAGGGTCGAAGCTCGGTATTCTGGGCCCGCTTTACTGGCGTTTACGCGGCGAGGAGAAAGACGTGGATTCCGTGCTGTTTCCCCTGAGCGTTTTCTGGAGCGGCAAGGAGAGCTGGGGCAGCTGGATCGCGCCATTGTACTACTACACCGACAAGGGCGAGGACGGGACGCTGCTGGCCACGCCGCTTGGCGGATACGCAAAGGACGACGACTCATTGCACACGGATGTGCTGGGGCCGCTGTTCTATCGGGCCTATGACCGGAAGGATGGGGAGAGCTATACAAGCGTCCTGTTTCCTTTCTGGCATTCTCACCGCAGCAGCGGACGGAAGACGGATTGGCTCGTGCCGCTCTTCTTTCTCGACCGCCATCCAGGGGGCAATGACTGGAGCTGGTATTCTTTTCCGCTCTCCTTCGGCTTTGCCGGAGATTCGAGGGACGATGGAACCTTTTTCAACCTGGGAACCCTTGTGGCGCATTACTGGGGCAGGAGCAAGACCGACTGGAGTCTCTATCTGCTGCTGCCGTTTATCGGCATCGAGCGCGATCAGGACTCCTGGGAGTCGTATGCGTTCCCGCTCTTTTGGAGAGAGTCGACCCCATCGCACTTTGATTTCGATCTGGGCCTTGGGCTTTTGTGGCGCCAGCGGGATCAAGCGCGGAACCAGACGGAGCATGAAGTTGCCGGTTCCATTCGGAGGAAACTGGAACGGCTCGCGGAGAGCGATGAGGTGACGACAGCGCCCCTCAATGCCGCCCAACCCGGTTTCAAGCGCCCGGCGGCTTCCAGGGAGGACAAAAACCGAAAAAGCTTCTTCGGTTGGTTTACCCATCAGGAAAGACTCGGCGGGCGGCTGAAAAGCGACCCGCAAGCGCGCACCCTGGACGAGATCTCTCCGGCGGACGTCGATTTCTGGAAGGAGGAATTATCGTGGCTTTTTCCCTTTTACTACTTTAAGAAGACGGAGGAGGAGAAGGCGTTCAATCTGCTCCTCTCTCTTTACCAGGGAGACTGGGAAACGCGCGAGCGGGATGGCGCGCGGCTGGAGCGCCAGCGCGTGCTGGGGTATCTTTACCGGCGGCTGAAAACCCCGGAGGGGCTGGAGGTGGACGCGTTTCCCTTTCTCTCGCACAGCCGAAGCGAGGATTACATCAGGACATCATTCGCGGGCGGCCTTCTGGAATACCGCAAGAAGGACAGCGAGGAGCGTATCAAGCTGTTGTATATTCCGATTGGATTGTAGCCGGGGCGCTCAGTAAGGCGCGTTGGTGGGGGTGCGTTCCGCGCGGCATTCATCGCAGACACGGTCCGGCGGCAGGGGCACCATGAAGACCTGGTGGCAATTCACGCAGACGTAGCGCTTGTCGTATTTCTTTTCCGAGCGGCCATGGCGCAGATTGTGGAATTCGTGCAGCATGACCTGGGACGTTTCCTTCAGGTTGTCGATACAGGTCTGGTGCTGGCGGAGGCGAAGATACTCCGGATACTTGTCGCGGAGGCGGGTCAGGATTTTTCCGAGCTTGTTGATGTCGCCAATGATGTCGGAAAACTCACTCATGACCATCATGTCGGCGCGTTCGATTTTCATGCTGGGCTTATTGCAGAGTTCCTCGTAACGTGCGCGGGCGCGGCGGCGGCGGTCGGAATCCTCAGACGCCCTGGTTTCTTCCCCCGCATCCGATTTGTGTTCGGCTTTGGCCTCGCGATCCGAATCCCCGCCTTCGTCTTTCTTCTTTGCCGAAGAGGAAGGCTTTTCCGGCGTTTCACGCAGCTCGCCCAGGAGCGACATCCAATCCGACGCGCTGTCTTGCCCGCCGAGGCGGATCTCGTGGCGGAAAGGGGGCTCGGCGTCCTGGCTGGTTTCGTGTTTTTTTTCCGCCATGACGGGGGACTCCTTATTTCGACTCGTGGCTCTGGTTTTCGAGGTGTTCACGTTCGCGCTCGAGCAAGACCTGCGTCTCCTGCAGGTTGTCCTCCCACATGCGAAAGATATTGGGCGCGATCAGATAAGGGTGGGAGGAGGCGAATTTTTCCAGGTTGCGCGCGACTCGGGAGGTGCGCTCGATCGCTTCTTCGAGCAACTCCGCGGGGCCCATTTCCTCGGTTGGCTGCTCTTTTTCCCGAGCCGGAGTGGATTCGCCGCTGGAGGCCTCCGGTTTGGGCAGCTTCTGACCTGGCTGGGGGGGCTGCTGCGCTGGCTGAGAAGGCTGTTGCCCTTCTTTCGGAACCGGTTTCGCACCTTCCAGTTCCTTGATGGCCTCGAGCCAGGCATTGCGGCCCGATCCGACTTCGCCTTCGAGGGAGAGTTCCTGGGAATCGTCCGGACGTTTTTCCTCCGCCACGATCTAATCGTCCTTCCCAATCGGGAGATTTTCACCAGCCATCGCGGCCGCTGACAGGAAAATTGTGTGAACATCGCGGGGCGGCTGGCAACCTTCTTTACACGTTTTTGTCATTTTCCGGAAAGCCCGCTGAAAGAGCCTTCACAGCTATCAATGCCGCCCGCGCAGGCGGTCGAGGATAATCCCCATGGCCGCGCGCACGGACAGGTGATTCCAAGGGCCGGGGCCGTAGATGGGTTCGAGCATCAGGTCCATCTCCGCCACCAGGTCGGGGTGAAGGCCGGAACCCGTGCCAAAGACAAGGACGATGGGCTCGGCGGGGTCGTCATCGAGGCGCCGGCGCAGATCGGCGAAGGAAACGACGCGGCCGGCGGGGCGGGCGCTGGTGCCGACAAGCACCGCCGGGCGGCGGTCCATGACTTCGACTTCGCGGGCGACCTCGCCCATGTCCCAGGCGAGGCGCGTCTGGGCGAGGGACTGCTGGCGCGTGGGATTGGAGACGGCGCCGTGGCCCTCGCGCCAGTGGCGCAGCACGCGCCCGAGAAAGCGATGCTGGGCCGCGTAGGGGTGAACGATCCAGACGCATCGGGTGCCGTAGGTGGTGCCCGCGCGGGCGGCGTCGTGGACGTCGAGATTGGTGACCGACGTGCAGATCGGCGCGCCATCGCGGCCGAGAATGGGATAGTGAACAAGGGCGAGATGCAGGGGCATGAGCGGGTCTTGACGGGCCAATCAGCGGAAGTTGGCGCGGAGTCTTAGCGGAGCGGGCCGGGATGGTCCAGGGGGAAAAGCCTCCCTTCGACGCCCGGCGGTTTGCGCTTGTTCATCAGGCGTGCCCGCCCTCCGGCTTTTTCCTTGTCACCGCTGGGGCTGGGGGCATGTTTGTAAGCGGTTACGCGAATTCCGGAAACTCCACGCCAGCAAAGGATCCGCCTCATGGCCGCGCCGAAAAAGAAAAAGACCGTCCACATTATCTCGGGAACCCACTGGGACCGCGAGTGGCGCTACACCGCCGAGCAGTCGAAGCTCCGCCTCGCCAACCTGATCGATTACCTGCTGGAGGTGCTCGACACGGTTCCCGATTTCCGCTGCTTCCATCTCGATGGGGGGTCGGTGGTGCTGGACGATTACTTTTCCGTGCGGCCGGAGAATCGCCCGCGGCTGGAGAAATACGTCCGCGAGGGGCGCATCTCCATCGTCAACTGGTACACCCTGCCGGAGACGTTCACCGTTTCGCCGGAATCGCTGATCCGCAACCTGCTGGTGGGCAAGCGCTTTGCCGATCCCGTGGGGGGCGCGATGAAGTGCGGCTATACGGCGACTTCCTACGGCCAGACGTCGCAACTGCCGCAGATCTATCGCGGCTTTGGCATCGAGACGGCCATGTTCTATCGCGGAACGAACAAGCACGCCTGCCCGCCGATTTTCAAGTGGCGGTCGCCGGACGGCAGCGAGCTGGATGTGATCCGCTGCTTCGATGAAGTGACGCGGACGAACTGGTTCTTTTTCGTCCACCAGCCGGTGGTGCTCGGGAAATATGCGCGGGATTTGTCCTATTACTACGATGCGAGCGAGCAGCCGGTCCACATGGCCGACATGGACATGTATCTGTCGGATTTTCAGATTCTGAAAGAAGACCCGGAGTTTTCCCGGGATCCGGAAGTACTTCAGCGGTCGATCCGGTATATCCAGGAGCAGGCCGGTCCCCAGGAAATCGAGGGGCACCTGCTCGGCCTGGACATGGAGGACAACGCCAAGCCTTATGCGAAGCTGCCGGAGCTGGCGCGGACTCTCAGCGAAGCAAGCGGCGAGCTGGAATTCGTACAGCAGAATATAGACGACGCGGTGGCCGGGATCCTGGAATCGGTGCAGGGAAAAGAGCTGCACCGCCACGACGGGGAGATGCGCTTTACCGCCGTGGAGCCGGGCTTCAACGGGCTGCTGGGGTCGACGCATTCCTCGCGGGTGAAGCTGAAATTGTTGAACGAGCAGGCGGAGACGGAACTGGCCTGCCAGGCCGAGCCGCTCGCCGTGTGGGCGTCGTTCTGCGGGCTGGAATATCCGCGCGCGCTGCTGGACCGCGCGTGGCGGCTGCTGCTGATGAATCATGCCCACGACGACATCGTGGGGGCGGCGATCGACGAAGCGCACGAGGATATGCTGCCGCGTTTCCGCGCGGCGGTGACGGCGGGGCGGGAAATCAGCCGCTGGTCCTGCGAAACGATCTGGAGAAAGATGGATCTTTCGCGCTTTCAGAAGAACGACCTGACGCTGACCTTCTTCAACACCCAGCCCTTCGACCGCTCGGGCGTGGTGCCCCTGGTGGTGGACCTGCCGCGGAACTTTGAAACGGAAACCACCGGCGATCCGGCGCTGGGCGTTGGGGCGATCATGGAAAAGAAAGACCCGATTCCCGATTACCGGCACTTCGACATCGTGAACGAAAAAGGGGAGCCGCTGGACTATACAGTGCTCAGCCAGGAGAAGATGAAAAACCGCATCGAATCGCAGCTCGACACGGCGGCGCTGCACCCGGTGAACCGGCTGCGGATCCTGGTGGATGCGGAGGCGCCGGGGCTGGGCTGGAACACGGTGGCGCTGCGCCCGCGCGAGCCCCGCTACGCCGCCCATCCGCGCCCCCGGGGGCCGCGCTCCCTGATCGCCGGGCCCAACGGCACGCTGGAAAATGAACACCTGGCGGTCCGCATCCGGCCCAACGGCACCTTCGACCTGGAAGACAAGGAAAACGGCGCTGTCTATACAGACCAGCACCTCCTGGTGGACGGCGGAGCCTTGGGCAATGCCCATCTCTTCAAGCAGCCGCTGCGCGATTTTGAAATCACCAGCCTCGGCGCCCGGGCGGAGATCACGCTGGTGGAAAACAACACACTGTGCGGCGTCTATCGTATAGACGCCGCGCTCAGCATCCCCGCCGAAGCCACCGCCGACGGCAAGGACCGCGTCAAGCGCCGCGTCGATCTGCCCGTGTCCACGTGGCTATCGCTTCGGCGCGGCGCCCGGCGCCTGGATTTGCGCACGCGCGTTTTCAACGAAGCGCGGGATCATCGCCTGCGCGTGCTGTTTCCCACGGACCTGGAAACAAGCCATGTCGACGTGGAAAGCGCCTTTGCGGTCGAGCGGCGATGCTTCCTCTGGCCCGACACGGGCGACAATATGGAGGGCCACTATCCGATCCAGCCAATGCAGAATTTCGTCGATCTCTCCGATGGCAAGAAGGGCTTTGCCTTCCTCAGCAAGGGCCTGCGGGAATACGAGGCGATAGACGACCCGCGCCGGACGCTGGCGATCACCCTGCTGCGCGGCCACCGCGCTTATATGACCAGCGTCGACAACCTCTCGCCGGAGGAACTGGAACGCCATATCCGGGGCCAGCATTCCCTCGGCGACATCGAATACGAATATGCGCTCTATCCCCACCAGGGCGGCTGGCAGGACGGCGAGGTGCTGCGCGAAGCCTATGACCACAAGGTGTCTATGCGCGTCCTTCAAGGCGTACCAAAGGAGGGCGAATGGCCCGCGCGCCAGGCCGCCATCGAACTGGAGCCGCACGGCGCCGTGCAGATGTCGGCTCTCTGCCAGAGCGAGGACGGTAAAGCGCATACCCTGCGCGTTTGGAACAGTTCGGGGAAAGATCAGAAGGCGGCGCTCAGAACAGCGCTTCCGGTCCAAACGGTCAGAGAAATGCGCATGGATGAGACCAAGGAATTGGACACAATCTCAGGAGGTTCCGGATCATGGAGCTTCGATCTGCCGAAGGGGAGGGTGATGACCTTGCGGCTCGAACGTTGAACGCCTCTTCCAGAGAGGGCCAGAGCGGGATTCCCAGCTGCCCGGCGAGCCAATGCGCTCTCCGGGCCTTTTCTCTTTTACAGACTGGGACAATCACCCAAATCTATTGGAATAACGTCTTATTCTGATCGACAATACTCCCTCAAATGCCTCAGCTTGAAGTCAGAGGTTCGGACTATGACGAAATTGACTCCCGACGATTCCAAGCTCTGGCATGTTCAGCAGTGCCCTTTGTTTTCTGTTTTGACGGATGAAGAGAAGGACACGATCGCCAAGACCCTTCATATGATCGAACTCGAACGGAACAAGGTGGTTCCTCCCCCGCCGGAAGACGGGCCTGCGCTGTATATCGTAAAAAAGGGGCACGTGGAATTGACTTTCGTCGACGAGGAAGGAAACGAGGCGGCGGTGATGATTCTGGGGCCTGGGGATGTTTTCGGCGCGTTGACCGGCGATGATTCCCAGCTCTATGGCGAGCATTGCCGCACCATCACCGAGGCCTATCTTTGCTCGATCGGCCGCGAGCGCTTCGAAGGCTTATTAAAACGATTTCCGGATCTCGCCTTCCGCCTGACCAAGCTTTCCATGCTGCGAATTCAAAAACTCCAGGTGCGCCTTGCGGAGATGATGATGCGCCCCGCGGAATCGCGGCTTGCCCTGGCGTTTCTCGAGTTGGACGATCAAATCGGGCGCGAGCACTCTTCCGGAGGGCGCAAACTGTCGCTGCCGCTTTCCCATTCCGACCTGGGCAAGCTGATCGGAACAAGCCGGGAAATGGTGACCGTGATCATGAAGCGATTCCGCGAGGCCGGCCTTGTGGAAACGCCCAAGCGGTGGATCGTCCTGAAAGACATGGAGGGCCTGCGCGAGGTGTCCGGCGGAAAGAAAATCGCCGAAGTCGCTCGCGAAGCATCGAAAACCGCCTCGTAATTATTTCACAGAAAGAATCGGCCGAATCAGCAATGCTTCTCTCAGCCTGAAGTTGAGAGGAGGCTCCTCATGGCCGACGCTTTGACACCTGAATCGGTCCCCCAACCGGAAGAATCCGGTGGCAATGATATGATCCCGCAGCCTGCGCGGCGCTGGTATGCGCGGCGTTTGAAACCCCTCCACGCCCTCGTGTTGCTTGGCCTGTCTGTCGCCGTCATTGGCGGCTACAGCACCTATTGGTACCAGGTCAATTTCCCCTATGGACAGGCCCCCTCTCCGGTGGGCCTGGGAGTCCTTGCCAGTTTCGGCCACACAGAGGGGACATGCCTGGTTCCCGAGGACGAAATCCGCGCGGGCGGCCCGCCGAAGGACGGGATTCCTTCGCTCACCGATCCCAAGATGATCGGCGTCTCGGAAATGGAAAAAATGAATCCCGATGACCGCATCATCACCGTGGAATTCAATGGAGAAGAGCGCGCCTATCCCATCCGCATTCTGAATTTCCACGAAGCCGTGAACGATACCGTCGGCGGGCGGCCGATCCTCGTGACCTATTGCCCGCTGTGCGATTCCGCTCTGGTCTTCGATCGGCGCATTGGCGGCGAGGAGCGCGAGTTCGGCATCAGCGGGCTGCTTTACAATTCGAATGTTCTGCTCTACGACCGGCAAAGCAGTTCCAATGAGGAAAGCCTGTGGAGCCAGATGCTGATGAAAGCGGTCTGCGGGCCGGCAGCGGAAAAAGGCCTGGAACTGGAACTCCTTCCCAGCGGCATGGCCACGTGGGGCCAGTGGAGCGCAGCGAATCCCACGGCCACGGTGCTTTCCTTCGATACGAAGCATAGCCGCAACTATACGGGGAATCCTTATACCCGGTATTTCGAAACAGACCACCTGATGTTTCCCGCGGATGTGGAAGAGGAGGCGCTGGACGGCCTGCCGCGCAAGGAATTCACGGTGATCGTGGAGGCTGGCGAGCAGTTGAAGGGATATCCGCTGAGCCGGCTGAAAGAAGCCGCGGGCGAGGATCTCGTCTACGAGGACATGGTCGGCGGCGTACCCGTCCGCCTGACGATCACCGATCCGGAACAGGGAACGGTGGATGTGGAAGCGGCCGAGGAGGGCCAGGAACGCCCAAGCGTCGCCTATGCTTTCTGGTTTGTCTTCCGCGCCATGCATCCCGATGCGGCTTACCTGGAGAAGGTCTAGACGGAAAGTCTTGGAGGAGGGGCCAGGGGAGGCCCAAGCTCAATAACCCTGGAAAGGTTTCCAAATGGCACGAGTCGACCTCGTCGAAAAAGATGGCGCGCCGGAAAATGTCCGGGCGATTTACGAAAAAATGGAACAGAAAAGCGGAATGGTCCTGAACCTCGCCAAGGCAATGGGACACTCGCCGCTGGTTCTCGAATCTTTCATGGGAATCGTCGGCCCCATAGGCGGCGAAGGCGCCGCGCCGCCGAAGCTGAAAGAGATTGTCCTGCTCAGTGTTGCACGGCTCAACGGTTGTGCCTACTGCCAGGGCCACCACACAAAAATGGCCAGCCGGGCCGGGCTGTCTCAGGATCAGATCAATGCCCTTCCGGATACGGACAAGGATCTCTTTGATGAAACGGAACGGATGGTGATCAACCTGGCCCGGGAAATCACCCAGGATGTGGCGGCGAGCGACCAGACCTTTCAGTCCGTTCACAATCAACTTGGCGATGCCCAAACGGTGGAGCTTGTCTATCTCGCTTCACTGATGAACCTACTGACGCGATTCGCCGATACATTGAAGATCGAACTGGAAGACTAAAAGAGCGTTTCACTTCCTCCTCGAAAGGGCGAGGCGTGCTTTCGCGTGGGCCACGGAAAGCGCGCTTCGCCTGTCTATACAAATTTCAACAGGTTCTGAAGTGGATTCGGGATTGAATTTCCTATCCGCGTCATGCTCAAGAGCTTGGATCATGCTCTTTCCCAGGCCCATCCTTCGGACGAATGGAACAAGCTGTCCAGGCCTCTCTCCCCCGCTCATCTCTCACCTGAGACATTCTTTCCTGGGTCCATGCCCGGCGGGCAGTTTTTTCCTGGACGCGCCCCGGACTCATCTTTGCATCATTCGAATTCTGGGTTAGAAGGAAACACGGAACCAAAGGAGTCCAGCGCGATGGAACAACGCAACCTGGGACGCACGGGCGTCTGGGTCAGCAAGCTCTGTCTGGGCTGCATGATGTTTGGCGGGCGGACCGGCGAGCAGGACAGCTTTGACATCATCGACCGGGCGATCGATTCGGGAATCAATTTTCTCGACACGGCCAATGTCTACAGCCGGGGCGAGAGCGAAAAAGTCGTCGGCAAGGCGCTGAAGCGAAACAAAAAGCGCGACCAGATTGTTCTGGCCACAAAAGTTCATGGTCCCATGGACGACGACGACCCCAATATGAAGGGGAATTCGCGCCGCCACATCATTCAGCAATGCGAGGCCTCGCTGCGCAGGCTCCAGGTTGATCATATCGATCTTTACCAGATTCACCGGCCGCGCTCGGATACGCCGATCGATGAAACGCTGGGCGCGCTGGACGACCTGATCCGCGCGGGCAAGGTCTGCTACGCCGGGACAAGCACTTTTGCAGCCTGGCAAGTCGTCGAGTCCCTGTGGGTCGCCAAAGAACTGGGCTTGAACCGCTTTGTGACGGAGCAGCCGCCTTACCACCTCCTTGACCGGAGCATCGAACGGGAACTGCTGCCCATGGCGCAGACCTATGGCTTTGGCGTCATTCCCTGGTCGCCGCTGGCGATGGGTTTCCTGACGGGCAAGTATCGCCGGGGCCAGAAACCGCCAGAGGAAGCGCGCCTTTCATCGGACCATCATTTCGGCAAAGCGCTTTCTTCGGACCAGGCGTTCGACGTGCTGGACACCGCGGAGAAAATCGCCCGGGAAAAAAACGCCACGATCAGCCAGGTCGCCGTTGCCTGGTGCGCCGCCCAGCCCGGGATCACCTCGCCGATCATCGGCCCGCGCACGATGGAGCAACTGGAAGACAACCTGGACGCCGCCGAGATCGAACTGACCGGCGAAGATCAAAAGCGCCTGAACGAGGTGGCTCCGCCGAAAGAGGCGATTGTGCGATACTACGACGGCGACTTTGGACCACATCAGTACCGCTAAAGGAAACCCTATGAAGAACCTCTTGAAACAGATATACGGGCATCCGCTGGGCCTGCTGACGGATCTTTACCAGCTGACCATGGCCTATGGATATTGGAAGACGGGAATGAAAGACACCGAAGCGTGCTTCCATCTCTTCTTCCGCAAGAAGCCCTTTGATGGGGGCTACGCCATTGCCTGCGGGCTGGAACTGGCCATCGACTTCATCGACTGGTTCCAGTTTACCGATGATGATCTGGAGTATCTCTCCACGATCAAGGGCAGCGATGAGAAGCCGTTTTTCGATGATGCGTTTCTCGATTATTTGCGGAACATGGATTTCACGCTGGATATAGACGCTATTCCGGAAGGAACCATGGTCTTTCCGTTTCAGCCGCTTCTTCGCGTCAAAGGACCAATTCCCATCGCCCAGATTCTGGAGACGCCGATGGTGAACCTTCTGAATTTCTCCACGTTGATCGCCACAAAATCGGCGCGGCTGCGCGACGTGGCGGGCGACGATCCGATCCTGGAGTTCGGCCTTCGCCGCGCGCAGGGTATAGACGGAGGGATTTCCGCTTCGCGGGCGACCATCGTAGGAGGGTGCGATGCCACGTCGAACATCCTGGCGGGCAAGCTTCTGGGCGTCCCGGTGAAAGGAACCCACGCCCACAGCTGGGTCATGGCCTACGACAGCGAAATGGAATCGTTCCAGGCCTGGGCGGAAGCGATGCCGAATAACAGTGTTTTCCTGGTGGATACCTTCGACAGCCTGGAGGGAACAAAAAAGGCCATCGAAGCGGGAAAATGGCTGCGCGACAATGGGCACAAGTTCCTCGGGATCCGTCTGGACTCCGGCGACCTGGCCTATCTCAGTATCGAGGCGCGCAAGATGATGGACGACGCGGGCTTCACCGAAGCAAAGGTTTTTGCCAGCGGCGATCTCGATGAGCACCTGGTGCAAAGTCTGAAGGAACAGAACTGCCGGATAGCCGTCTGGGGCGTCGGGACAAAACTTGTGACGGCCTATGACCAGCCTGCGCTCGGGGGTGTCTATAAGCTCTCTGCCGTGCGGAAGCCTGGAGAAGAATGGAGCTATCGGCTGAAGCTTTCCGAGCAGATCGTCAAGACGTCCAACCCGGGGCTGCTCCAGGTGCGGCGCTTCTATCGCGACGGCGAACCCCTTGCCGATGCGATCTACGACGAGCCGAATCCGCCCAAGAGCCGGTGGACCATCATCGATCCCTTCAACGAGACGCGGCGCAAACATGTCGATGCGAAGACTCGATCGGAAGACTTGCTCGTGCCCATATTCCGCAATGGCCAGCGCGTCTATACGCCCCCGCCGATCGAGGAGATGCGCCAGCGCACGAAAGACCAGCTCAAGGCCTTCCACCCCGGCGTGCGGCGCTTTACGAACCCGCACGAATATCCCGCGGGACTCGAACGCAATCTCTATAAGCTGAAACAGAAGATGATTCTCGAAAACAAGGGCGAGCCGGACGAGTAACCCGCAACGGGAAGACGCTGCGTGGAAACAGGATTTACCCGGAGCTTAACGGCCCCGGACAAGTCTTTACGCCTCGTTGCGGAACGGGCTTAGAACCTGAGAATTGCGGCAAGCGGGCATTCAGAAGATTCCGACGGCACGCGGTCAGCCTCGCAAAGATAGACAAGGGCGCCATTGGCGTGGGCTTCCACGGCGGCGAAATCCAGAAGATCTATATCCCCTACTTCTTTTTCTTCATGCCAGTGGACTTTGTTCGAATTGCCGTCGTATATTCCCCAGCAACGCACGCCGCGACCGACGAAAAGAGTGTCGACGCGGCCATTCACGGCGCCGGCGATAATCTCGGAAGCATCCGTGGAAGCCTTCTTCGAACCTTTCGCATCCCCAAAGCGTTCGAGAGCCGTTTCTAATTCCTTTTCGATACGAGGCTCCAGCGTTTCCGCCGCGCGGTTGTAT
This sequence comes from uncultured Candidatus Sumerlaeota bacterium, assembly GCA_964346275.1. GTDB lineage: Bacteria > Sumerlaeota > Sumerlaeia > SLMS01 > SLMS01 > CAYFUR01. Next base: position 36,365 of record CAYFUR010000007.1, on the reverse strand, counting down.
ATTTCGTCTTCCGTCATATTCTCCGCGTTGCCATTGATTCCCTCCTCCAGGATGTTTGGATAACTGGAGTTTTCCTGAAAGATATGGCGTTCGTATTCGACTCCCAGGAGCAGCAGCGGCAGCTTGCCGTCGGAAAACTTTTCGCGGACAGCCTTGTCGAGGATGCGCGCATAGCGCCCGAACTTCTCCTTTTCCGCCTCTTTCTCGGTGGAATGTCCGTGGTGGATCGGGCCACTGGACTCTCCGCCGCCCGTCCCGGCGCTGTAAACATGATGGCCGGCGAGGTCTTCCTCGTGGAGTGCTTCGGTCATGCTGTCGGGCATGTTCTCCACTTCGATTTCGCGAACACCGATTCTTGAAAGGTGATAGAGACGCGGCGCCTTGCGGGCGACTTTGAGAACGAGTGTTTCCATATCGGTGGTGAGCAACGGAATCAGCGGCTTCACGTGGAACCGGTAGGAGGCCACCAGCAATTCGTCGCACTCCCGGGGCAGGGGGTAGCGTTTCATCAGGTTATTGCTGACAAAGACGGCCAGGCCACGCCCGGTTTCTCCGAAGTAATCCTGATCCTTTTCGAGCCTGAGAACCTCATCCAGGTTTTTCATGACCGGCTCGGTCTCGCGCACGCCGAGGTTCTTCAATTCATCGTGTGCCTGGCGCACCATGTTCTTCAGCCGGATGCGCCCCTGGTCGGGATCGCGTTCTGCTGATCCCGTCGGCAGGTACATGCTCACGCACGGCTCTCCTTCCTCGCGAATGAGAGCCTGCAGATCGATTTCCGGAGTTCTGAGCATGAAGAGATTTCCTTTGTGAAGTCATTTTGGACGTTTTAGGAAGGGTGCAAACTGTATGCCGTTGAGCGCGTTTCAAATCCAGCCCCCCCTTTCTTGTAAACGATCTCTCTCATCCCCGGCAAGAATCCCCGATCCGCACGGCAGCCTCGCCATTACCCCTTGCTCCAGGGGTTTTCCCGTTTTGAAATCCTCTTCGCCCCCGGGTGGGAAGCGGTTACATTTGCCCAGCGCCTTCTCTTGCTGCAGACAAAGAAGGAGGCTCCAAATGAGCTTCCAAGTATTTGCCGTATTGTAATTTTTTTCCCAAAGGATCGATCTTTCCATGGGTCTTCATCCAATCGTCTTTACCGACCTGACAGGCCTCTTCGAGGCCGACCTCTCCGATCCCGCCGCGTTGCGCCGGCTGTGGGATACGAGCCATGCCGTCGCCTCGCTCCAGGGCATCGTCAATCGCCATGAGCCGCGCCTTTTCACCCGCTATAACAGCGAGCCCGACGATTTCTGGTGGAACCTCATGACCGCCGAAGGCGGCTGGCTCCATGACCGGACAATCAAGAGTGTAGACGAAATCGAAGAGCTGTTCTCGTATTTCCAGGATTCCATCCGTGGCGTGGCGGTCTACGACGAACGCGTCCCGGCAACATCCAACATCGCCTCGTCGGTTGCCGGTGTGGAGGACTTGGCCTGCCTGCGCTACGATGAACGCCCGGATTCGCTTTACCGCCGCCTGGTCGAGGGCGGGCCGCGCCTGCCAGTCAAGCTGAGGCTTCTTCAGCAAGACGGATCACTGCTCTTCACCGGGAAAGGAGGAATTCCCGGCACGGATCTGCCATCCACGGGCAGCGCGAAGAACGACGCCTATCGCTGGCTGATCGAGAACTATATCAAGACGGGACGGACGAATCCCAACCTTGTCGGCTATTATATCGATTCGTTCTGGCTGAACTGCTATTTTGCCGAGGAGCCGCAGAACCATACGCTGTGCAACCATGATTACGTGATTGCCAATCGGGGCGTCGTGGTGGATCTCAACGTCTGGGAAGACGAAGCCCCGGTGGACGAACCGGACCAGATACCGGGCACCGACCTGGACACGCTGAAACAGATCTTCCGCGCGTGCTACGACCAGAGCGGTGGCAAGTCGATGATCCATGTGCCCGGCTTTGTGCCGTGGGCGTTCAAATACACGACTTTCCAATCGGAAGACTGGAGTTCCGGCGGCACGCACAACGAGTTCAAAACGGAGTGGCGCTTTACGGAAATCCTGACCAGCTTCAATGGCTACAAGGATGCCGACGCGCTGTCCATGTCGTCGCTGCCCAACGCATCCTTCTATCGACACTACCCACTGCCGGAAGTCATCCCGCAGAAGTCTCCCCGCCCGTCGCGGGAGAGCCTGATCGAGCAGGGCATCCTCGACCAAGAGGGGCGCATCATTCCGCGCTACTATTACGCGCATTACCAGGGCGACTGGGACGCGGCGGCGTGGATTTACTGGGTGATGCCAAAGAACTGGACCGATCCCCAGCGCGGTGCCGTCCCCATGACGTGGCCCATCAACCCCAACCTGGCCGACCGCTTTCCCGTGGGAATGCACTGGCTCCGCCAAACGGCCACGGAAAACGATACGTTTGTGGCGGGCGATTCCGGAGCGGGCTATGTGATTCCCAACTTGCTGACGAATCGGATCCACTCGGATCTTCCCTCCGGCGTACCCGCCTGGGAGGAACACTGCCGCCGGTATTACCAGCAGTGGGACCTCTCGGCGACCGGCTTCCTGATCGATGGCGAAGCACCGCCCATGACCGAAGAGTCATGGGACGCTTACGCCCGTTTCTCTCCCGGAGGGGTTGGCGTCCAGAAGTCGAAAGTCCCGCGCGGCGTTCATCATGGCATGCCGTATATACGCATCAACCGGGATCTGCAGCACGAGCTGGAACACCAGGTGGAAACGCTTCTCAGCCACGTGGACAAGGAGGAATTGAAACTGATTTACCACCGGAGCGTTCTCCGCCCCCCTTCGCAGTATGTCGCGCTCGACCAGGCGCTGCAGGGAGAAGCCCCGGGCAAGTTCCGGCTCGTCGACCTGCCGACACTGCTGTGGCTGGTGAAGGAATATGAGTCCCATCTCGAGTCTTATCGCCAGTTTTCGCCCTACCACGACGCCAGGGAGGTTGCCGTCACACCTGAAGGTTCCGATGGCCTCCACGTCGCGACTCGAGGCAATCCCTGCGAGGCCGGCGAGCACGATGGAACGCCGGTTTGGTCGATCAAAGGAGGAGGACGGAATGATCTCTACTTCGACGCCAACGATAATTTCGTGGGGGACGGCCTGAGCCATGCGGAAATCGAGGTCGAATATCTCGACCGCGGCACGGGCAGGACAGCGCTGGAATACGATAGCACGGACAAAGCCGCCCCCAGGGACCCGGAGCTTGGCGTGTTTAAGGAGGCCAAGCCCCTCATTGAACGCCGGGGAACCGATGAATGGAGGACCTACACCGTCCGGGTGGATGACGCCTTTTTTGCGGACAACCAGAACCCAACCATGGATCTTCGCCTTCGAAACGAGGGGGATGATTTCCTGGTTCGCCGGGTGAGCGTCCGGCGGCGCGGGGAATAGAATCTGCTCTCTTTGGAGAGGGTACGATTTTCAGACGCCGATTTCGGCACCTTCCAGGTAAAACCGGAATCGGGGGAAAGGTATTTTGCGATGATTGAAGTCAAAAGCAGCGCTTTTGAACAAGGAGGCCAGATTCCCCGGAAGTTTACCGGCGAAGGAGAGGACGTTTCGCCTGAGCTGGTCTTCAGCGGCATCCCCGACACCGCGCGGGAGCTGGCGCTCATTTGCGATGACCCCGATGCTCCCACGCCGCAGCCTTTCGTCCACTGGGTTCTTGTCGGGCTGCCGCCGTCGACGACAAAGCTGAACGAGGGCGACTCCGGCGGGGGGACGGCGGGCAAGAATGACTTTAGCAAGATCGGCTATGGCGGGCCCATGCCTCCTCCGGGCCACGGAGTTCACCATTACCACTTCAAGCTCTATGCCCTCGATAAAGAGCTAGGGCTGGGGGAAGGATTAACCAAAGATGAAGCCCTGGATGCGATGAAGGGCCATGTGGTGGGAGAAGGCGAACTCGTCGGCACTTACGAACGAAAGTAAGCGTATAGACAAAAAGCGGGAAAAAACCGGGGGGCTTGTTCCAGCGCCCCGGTTTCTTTTGTCACTCATTGATTCCTGAGCGCCGAAGGTGCTTCTTAAACCAGTCGGATGCGAGCCGGGCCACTTCTTCCAGTTTTCCCGGCTCGGGAAAAAGATGCGTCGCTCCGGAGACAATGGAAAGCTGGGCAGTCCCTTCAGGCATGCCTTCGAGGGCCTTCTGATTCATATCGATGACAACTTCATCGGCACCGCCGACGATGAGGAGTGTCGGTGCTTCGACTTGTGGCAGAGAGTCCGCGGCCAGGTCGGGCCGTCCTCCGCGGGACACCACCGCGGAAACCTCGCCGGGCTTGTGCGCCGCGGCAATGAGAGCCGCGGCGGCGCCGGTGCTCGCGCCGAACAGGCCAATCGGAAGCCCACCGGCTTCTTGCTGTCTGAGCCAATCAACGGCTCCTTCCACACGCTGGGCGAGACGGGGAATATCAAATCGATATTCGCGCGTGACGTGATCGACTTCTTCCTCCTGAGAAGTCAGGAGATCCATCAAGAGGGTGCCCATTCCAGCCTGATTCAGCTCGGAGGCGACGTAGCGGTTTCGCGAGCTATGCCGACTGGAGCCGCTGCCATGCGCAAAGATGACAAGGCCCTGAGCGCCAGCGGGCACGTCGAAGTTGCCTTCCAGCTCGGCGCCGTCGACTTCGAAACGGACAATGTTGGGGATCTGTTCTTTTGGCGTATGCTCATTCATTCGAGTGTCCTTGCAGTAGAATGAGGCGCAGCGCCGTGCCACGCCTCAGGCTTTTATCATTTGTATCAGTTTGACATGCCTTCGCCCGGATCGTATCGCACTTCCAGGTTGTTGATGACGCTCGTGGCTCCGCCTTCAAAAGCGTTCTGTTCGGCCGCTTCCTGCTCGGCCCAGGTATCCACGGTCCCTGTCAGGACGACCTGCCCATTATCGACCGAGATGTCCACGTCGTCGTTATCCACGAAGGGGCTCCACCAGAGCTCGTTGGTCACGTTGCGGCGAATCTCGGCGTCGGAGAGGAAGGTGTTCTGGGTGGTCGGCCCCGCCCAGTCGAAGTCGTAAGGCGTCCAGTCATCGACATAGTCACTATACGTTGGCGCCTTTTCCTGATCTTTCACTTCCAGGCGATTCACAATCTCCTCCACTTCGGGAATGCGCGAGGCGACATCGTCGGCTTTTTCCTTTCGGAAATAGGTTTCCACTGCGCCCTCAAGAGTGATTTCGCCATTGCTCGCACTGATGTTGATGTCTTCTTCGCCAAGATAGGGCTGGCGATTGAGGGCCTCGCGAACGCGCTTGGCCAAGTCGGAGTCGGTGGCGGCGCCCTCCTCTTGTTGAACCACTTCGAGCCGATTGGTCACGCGCCATACACCGTTTATATTGCGGGCGATGTCTTCCGCCTTGCGCTTTGCCTTGAGCGTATCGACTTCGCCGCGAAGTGCCACCATGCCACGGTCGACGAACACGGTCACATCGTCGGGCTTGATGCGCGGATCCGCGGAAAGGGCGTTTCGAACAGCCGAATGGACATCCTCATCGGCTTTCTCTCCGTATTTGCCCTCGCGCATGGCGTCGTCCCGCGCCCAGCGCTGTACTTCTATCTGCTCGATATATACGATTTTCACTCCGGGGACTTGCCGCGCCAGTTCCTGGGCCCGGCGTTTCTCCGCCGCGCTGCCCACAGTCCCGATAAGGCGGGCTTTTCCTTCGTTTACTTCCACCTGCACAAGGGAATCGTCAACGCGCGCATCCCAATGCAGGCGGCTGCGAATCTCGTCTTCCAGGTCTTCGTCGACCCGGCGTTCCAGCGGCTGAACCAGAACATTATTATCAACCGCTGTCACACCGCGCACGCCCGAGGCGATCTGGCCGATCAGGCCAAAGGTTTCCCACCGTTCGACCTCTCCCGTCAGAGAGACACGGCCATCATTCACTTCAACGTCGACGTTATATGAACGTGTTGCCGGATTGAGCTTCAGTGCGGCCTCAACGTCATATCGAATCGCCTTGTCGCTGCGTTGATCCTCGACCTGAACGATCATGTTATTGGTGACCTGTTCGACGCCTTTCACGGTTTCAGCGACCCGTTCGGCGCGTTGCTTCTCTTCAAGGCTGCCAACGGTCCCACCGAGGACCACGTAATTTTCCGCGGGCGCGACGGTGATGCGATTGGCTTTGACGCCATCGTCTTTCTGCAGCGCCGTGTCGACGGCGTCCGCGATATTCTGGGGGGTCAGAGCGCGGTCAGACTCCTGCGCCATTGCCTCTTCCTGTGGAGACATGGTCTGAGTGGGTGCAGGCGCCTCCTGCTGGCCGTTCTCCGCTTGTTGTTGATTTTCCGTTTGCTGGGCAACCGCTGGAGAAGCGGCCAATACGATGAGGGCCACCACATGGCTCGTTTTGAATATGCGCTTGTTATACATTGCTTCTAACTCCTTCCGAAATCGCTGCGCGAGCAGCAAACCTATTGGCGTAAATTGCTCGTTAAGGGAAGGTTGCATAAGGCATTCCACGGCACCTGCGCGAAATGAGACGCGGAAAACACAGCTCTAAACCTTTATTTTTCAGTAGTTCAGGAAAAAACAGGGCGGATTCACCTGGGGCATTACGGACCGTTAAGCCATGCTTGCGGCCAGTTCCGAGGCGAGTTCGGCGAGATATCGGGCCGCTTGAGACATGGCCTCTTCGTCTTCGGAGGCCCGCTCGCGGATCGACAGGACGCGCTGAATTCCTTCTCGTTTCAGGCTCTCCGAATCGATATCCACCACTCCCGCCATGGCCCAGACAGGAACGCGGGCCCGCCTGGCCCGCCGGACGACCCCCGCCACCGTTTTGCCAGAGAGGGTTTGCTGGTCGAGCTTCCCCTCGCCGGTGAGAACAAGATCCGCGTTTTCGAGCTTCTCGTCGAAGCGGATGGCATCCAGAATCAGGTCCACCCCGGAAGTCAGACGGGCGCCACAGAACGCCATCAGGCCTGCGCCGAAGCCGCCCGCGGCCCCGGCTCCGGGCACTTCCTCGACGTCCACATTGAGATCCCGGCGAATAAGGCGAGCGAGATGGCCAAGGCCGCGATCGAGGTTCTCGACCATCTGGCCATCGGCTCCTTTTTGAGGCGCGTAAACCCTGGCCGCACCGCGCGGGCCGGTCAGGGGATTATCCACATCGCAGGCGGCCTGGATTGACGCGGTTTTGAGAAGGCGAAGCCGCTGCGAGTCATCAATGCGCTCAATTTCATGAAGTCCGGCGCCAGTGGCGGGCCGCCGAAGGGGGCTTCCATCCTTTCCGATGAAACGAAACCCCAGGGCCTGGGCCATGCCAATGCCGCCATCGTTGGTCGCCGAGCCGCCGATCCCGAGTATGATCTCGTGCGCGCCCTCCTCCAGCGCGGCGCGAATCAACTCCCCGGTCCCGTAAGTCGTCGTCTTGAGGGGATTGCGCTCATTGGGAGGGACGAGGAGCAGGCCGGACGCCGCAGCCATTTCGATCACTGCGCGGCCATCGGCAAGCCGCCCCCAAAGGGCCTCGACCGGTTGCCCCAATGGCCCGGCCACCGTTGTCAGCCGTTCCCGCCCGCCGGCTTTCAGGACAGTCTCAACGGTTCCTTCGCCCCCATCAGCCATGGGCGCCAGGAGGAGCTCGTCGCCGGGGCGCTGGCGCATCCATCCTTCCCGAATGGCCTCGGCGGCCTCGAGTGCCGTGAGCGAGCCTTTGAAACTATCAGGGGCGATCAGGATTTTCATCGTTGGCGGGCCCTAAAAACGCCGAGAGCCCGCACCGGGGAGGGGGCGGGCTCTCAAATGTTCGGCGCGCTGAGGGGTCACTTGATCTCGCGATGGAGCGTGTGGCGCTTGAGGAAGCGGTTATACTTTTTCAGTTCGAGGCGCTGAGTCGTGTTCTTCTTGTTCTTGGTGCTGCAATAGCGCGAGATCCCCTTTACGCCGGTTCCCCGCGATTCGGTGCATTCCAGGATCACCTGGACTCGATTAATCTTCTTGGCCATGAGGACGTCACTCCTGAGAAACTCGTCTTATTTGAAATCTTCGCACTGGGAGCGAAAGATCGTCGCATTTCAACCCGGACCATGCCGCATGTGTGGCCTCGCGGGGCCGGGAAATGTGGCGTAAGCCTCCACCCCCAGGCAACTGATTTTTCGCCCTCCGGGAGATTTTTCTGTCGTAAGGAGCGCCGAAATGTCTCATAGAGGGTAGGAAGATGATCTCGCTCTGGTGAGGTTATGCTCGCGCCGCGGGCTCTCCTCCTTGACGAGGGCATTTCCGATTGTCCAAACTTCAATCTGGTTTTGGCTTTACTGTCATGTTCTTTGCATCAGGTCTTTGAGGGCCAACGACAACTGGCTCTCATCACTCCAGGTTAAGAGTTACTGAATGAACAATTTGAAGTCCATTACGATCTGGCTGATACTCTTCGTGATCTGTATTCTGATCGCGTCGAAGTTTTTCGATGGCCAGCAGCCTCTTGAGCTGAAGACGCAGGAGTTCCTCAATATCGCCGAACAAGGCTACGAAGAAAGTTCGGATACAAACACGGCCTTCCGCAAAGTCGAGGACCGCAGTGGAAACATCGAGGGCGAGGTCAGCGTCGAAGCGCTGAAAGCCTACCCCGAGAAGTTTCAGAGCATCGAGAGCAGCGACCAGCAGGACGGGTTTGTGGCCTTTACCGCGACTTACAGTCCGCGCCAGGCCGAGCGCGTTCTCGATATCATGCGGCAGTCGGCGGTGAGCGACTACAATTCCAAGGAGCCCAGCGGATTCCCGATTCTGCTTCTGTCCTTCCTCGCTCCGGTGCTGATTCTGGTGTTCCTCTGGTTCCTGTTTGTGCGCCAGATCCAAAGCAGCGGAAACAAGGCGATGTCTTTTGGGAAATCCAAGGCCAAGCTGGTGTCTGAAGGCTCTGTGAAAGTGACTTTCGACGACGTGGCCGGTGTGGACGAAGCCAAGGACGAGCTGCAGGAAATCGTCGAATTCCTGAAAGACCCGAAGAAATTCAGCCGCCTCGGCGGCAAGATCCCCAAGGGTGTGCTGCTGTTCGGCCCGCCGGGAACGGGCAAAACGCTGCTGGCGAAAGCGGTGGCCGGTGAGGCGGGAGTGCCATTTTTCTCCATTTCCGGTTCCGACTTCGTCGAGATGTTTGTCGGCGTGGGCGCCAGCCGCGTCCGCGATCTGTTCGAGCAGGCCAAGAAAAGCAAGCCCTGCCTGGTGTTTATCGACGAAATTGATGCTGTCGGGCGCCACCGTTTCGCGGGCATTGGTGGTGGCCACGACGAGCGCGAACAGACGCTCAACCAGCTGCTGGTGGAAATGGACGGCTTCCAGACCAACGAAGGCGTGATCCTCGTGGCGGCGACCAACCGGCCCGACGTGCTGGACCCGGCGCTGCTCCGCCCCGGCCGTTTCGATCGCCAGATTACTGTCGATTATCCCGACGTCCTGGGCCGCGAGAGGATTCTGAAGGTTCACTCCAAGAGCATCAAACTGGCCCCGGGCGTGGAACTGAATTCCATCGCCAAGGGGACCCCGGGCTTCTCCGGCGCCGATCTCGCCAATATCGTCAATGAGGCGGCCTTGCTCGCTGCGCGGTCCAATAAGACCTCCGTGGAGCAGACGGAACTGGAAGAAGCGAAGGACCGTGTGATGATGGGCCCCGAGCGCCGCTCGCTCGCCATCACGGCCGAGGAAAAACGCCTCACGGCGGTTCACGAAACGGGGCACGCACTGGCCGCCTACTTCACCGAGGTCTGCGACCCCGTTCACAAGATTACAATCATCCCGCGCGGGCGCAGCCTGGGCCTGACGGCGACGCTCCCCGGCGAAGAGCGCTTTAACCGCACAAAAAGCGAGCTGAAGGGCCAGCTGATCTACGGCCTGGGCGGACTTGCCGCCGAGGAAATCATCGAGGGGGAATTCGGCACCGGCGTCGGTTCGGACCTGAATGTGGTGACGCGCCTGTCGCGCCGGATGATTTGCGAGATGGGCATGAGCCCGCGGCTCGGCCCGCGTACCTTCGGCGATAACTCCAATAACGTGTTCCTGGGCCGCGAACTGGGACAGCACGATAAGAGTTACTCGGAAGAGATGGCCAAAATCATCGATGAAGAAGTAAAAAAATTGATCGATGAGGCCCATGATCGTGCAAGAGAGATTATGACCAATCACAAGGCCGACCTGGAGAATGTGGTCCAGGCACTCATGGATCGCGAAACACTCAGCGGCCGAGAGTTCGAGGCGATTCTGAAAGGCGAGCCGTTGCCGCCCCTTTTCGACAAAGACGACGCAGACAAGCCCCCGCGCGAAGAAGAAAATGACGCCAGGGAAAAGAAGAAAAAGGCGCCGCGGCTCGGAGACATTCTCGACGGGCCCCGTGAAGTTCCTGGAACATGACGAAACTCATCGAGCAAATGAAAAAGGCCACTCTCCTGATCGGGAGTGGTCTTTTCCTATTCCTGGCCTGGATGCCGGGCGCCATACCGGCACAGTCCCTGGCGTTTGACGATGTCTTCACATCGCCGGGGCTTTCAAAACGGCCCCAGTCTCTCGAGGAACTCTCGCCGCAAAGAGTGCCGGAGCTTTTCGAAACATTGGAAGAAGACCTGGTCTATCAGCGCTACCAAGAGGTGCTGCGCCTGACCGATCTGCTGCTCGCCTATCTTTCCCGGGATGATGCCCAATATGGCGAAGCGCTCTGGTATCGGGCGCGGGCCTATGATGGAAGGGACGAGACGCAGAAGGTGATCTCCATTGCCCGCGATTATCTCTCGCGGTTTCCCCAGGGACCACGCGCGGGCTGGTTTCTGCTTTACCTGGCGGAGCAGAAAGAGACTTCGGAGGATTGGCAGGACGCCGCGGTGCTGTGGCGGGAAATCCTCCAGCGGAATTTTTCCCTGAGCCCGACGGAGGCTCTCCGGGGTGCCCGGGTTTTCGTTTCGTCTTTCAACCCGGTTTCCGCCAGAAAGGTGATTGATCGGGGCTTCGGAGGCCATGTGACCGTGGGCGAGGAACTGGTCGCGGAGCGCGACCGCCTGCTGCTGGAGAGCCTTCTCATCCGCGATGACTCCTCTTTCCTGATCCCCAGGGCCAAGCCGATCCGGAGGAAGGAAGACGCGATGCGCGAGTTGCGCCGGGGGCTGCTCCTTCTCATCCGGAATGATCAGGACCGGGCGCGGGAAACGCTTGATCGGGTGGATGCAAAGCGCCATCTCCTAGGCCCTGCATCAGAAAAAGTTCTGGACGAAACCAGGGAGGCAGCGGCACGATCCCCTTGGCCGATTACCAAGGAGAATGCTTCATGAGTTGTTTTCGCGAGCGGGTTGAAGGGCTTGATTTCGGGCGTGGTGAGACGGAAATCCTGCAGGTCAATGTCGGCAAGGTCTGCAATCAGACCTGCTCGCACTGCCACGTGGATGCAGGGCCGAACCGCAAAGAGAATATGACGGGGGAAACGGCGAAAGCGGCCATGGCACTGCTCGACCGGTTTCCTTCTGTGAATACACTGGATATCACCGGCGGTGCGCCGGAACTGAATGAGAACTTCCGGTGGATGGCCCGGGAAGGACGCCGGCGCGGCTTGCACGTGATCGATCGTTGCAACCTGACGGTGCTCTTCGAGTCCGGCCAGGAAGACCTGGCGGATTTCCTGGCGGAGCACCGCATCGCCGTGGTGGCCAGCCTGCCATGTTACCTGGAGGAAAATGTCGACAAGCAGCGCGGTCGGGGCGTCTATCAAAAGAGCATCGATGCGCTGAAACTTCTGAACGAGAGGGGTTACGGCCAGGATACCGGGCTGGAGCTGAACCTGGTATTCAACCCGACGGGGATCGGCCTGCCACCCGCAACCGAGTCCCTCGAGCCCGCCTACAAGAAAGAGTTGGAAGAGCGTTTTGGCATCGCATTCGACAACCTGATCACGATCACCAACATGCCGATTTCCCGTTTCGAGCGGTTTCTGCGCGCGACGGATCAACTCGACGTTTACATGGCAAAGCTCGTCGAAGCCTTCAACCCCGAGACCGTGCCGGATTTGATGTGCCGGAATACGCTTTCCGTGGGCTGGGAAGGCTTTCTCTATGATTGCGATTTCAACCAGATGCTGGATTGGCGGGTTGAAAACGGCCAGCCCCTGACGGTGTGGAACGTGACGCCGGAGAAGCTGTCCTCGGTGCCCATCGAAACGGGGTCGCACTGCTTTGGTTGCACGGCCGGGGCGGGTTCTTCCTGTGGCGGCGCCTTGGCGAAATAAATAGCTGCGGGGAAAGCCTTGCATTGGCACCGAACTTGAACCCACGGTTTGCCACTCCGAGAGATGGTGAATTCCATGTCTTCGGGGAAATCTGCTGGAAAGTGGCGCTTCGACGTTGAATCTGCTGGACCGACCCTATCGCCGGCTTTGGAACACGGTTCTTTCCACGGCTGACAAGCTGATCAGCAACAACAAGGTGTGGGCGCGTCCGCTGCGCGTTCACCTTGAAGTGAATGATTTTTGTAATCTCAAGTGCCCCCATTGCCCCCGCGAAAACCCCGACATCCCCAAGAACACCGGCCATATCCCGATCGAGGCGGTGCGCAACCTGGCGCCCTGGTTCAGCAAGGCGTCCTACGTCGGGCTCGCGGGAAACGGTGAACCCTTCCTCCATCCCGATATCATGGAAATCCTGCGCATTGTCACCGATGCCGGGGCAACGCCCTCGGTGATCAGCAATGCCACTCTCTGGAAACGCCAGGGCATGATCGATCAACTGGCGGGGCTGGGGCCGATGCTGCTCATGGTCAGCATCGACGGCGGCACGAAAGAGACGTTCGAGAAATGGCGCAAGCGGGCGACCTTCGAGGAAGTTCGTGAGAACCTGCGCCTGCTGAACGAAGCAAAAATCCGCAAGGGCACGCCCTACCCCATTGTGAACTTTATCACCTGTCTGATGAAAGACACCATCGGCGAGGTGGAGGAGACGGTGGATCTCGCCGCGGAGGCCGGCGCCCGCGTGATCGTGTTCCAGAATATGTTTCCCTATAACAAGCTCATGGAGGAGGCGCGGGTGAAGGATATGGACGAATGCCGGCGCGCGATCCAGAAAGCCCGCCGCCGCGCCGAGCCCCATGGGATTCGGATCGACTGGCTGCCGATGTCGGTGGACGTGGAAGAACGCGGCGAGGAGGGCGGCAGCTACGGGTATATCACCTCGGAGGATGTGGACGGAAGGCTGGATACGAAAGAGAAGCATGAAAGCAACGGCAGCCGTCCCCACTATCATTGCGACAACATCATGCACCAGATTCATGTGACGGTGCAGGGGAAGATCAAGTTTTGCTGCTTCTGGACGGAAGGAGAAGTGGGCGACCTGACCAAGGACGATTTTGGCGACCTGTGGAACGGGGAGGAATGGCAGCAGCTGCGCCGCGATCTCCACGAAGGTCGCAAGCCCAAGCCCTGCCAAAATTGCCACAACCTGGTGTTGCACAATAAGCGCAATATCCTGCGATCGGGCGCGCGGGAATTCCAGGATCTCTGGCGCCAAGGCATTCCGAAAAAACATGATGGCGAAGATTCCTGACCAGCCGCAGGCCCCTTCTTTCGAGGTTTCACAATGGATGAATTGCTGGGGCTGATTCGCGGGGCGGACCATGCCGTTGCGTTCAGCGGCGCGGGTGTGTCGACGCTCTCCGGAGTTCCCGATTTCCGAAGCCCCGGCGGGCTTTACGAAACGCTCGATCCGGAAAAGGTCTTCAATCTCGAGTATTTCCTGCACGACCCCTCCTATTATTATCGCGGAATGAAGGAACTGATCTATCGCCTGGGCGACGTGGAGCCGAACATTGTCCATCGCCAGGTGGCGCGGCTGGAGGAGATGGGAATCGTCAAGGCCGTGATTACTCAGAACATCGATGTGCTGCACCAGCGGGCGGGGTCGCAAAACGTGATCGAAGTGCATGGCACGCCCATGGTCCATCATTGCCTGAGTTGCCGGAGGGAATTCGAGTTCGACTGGGTCTGCACGGAAGTCATGGCGGATCGCGTGCCGGTGTGCGTGGATTGCGGCGGCGCGGTGAAGCCCGCGATCACGTTTTTTGGGGAAATGCTGGATATGAAGACGCTGGACCGGGCGACCGAGGAAGCAACCAGGGCGGACCTGATGCTGGTGCTGGGTTCTTCGCTGGTGGTTCAGCCGGCGGCTTCGCTTCCTGTCTATACGATGGAGGGCGGAGGAAAAATCGCCATCATCAACCGCGATCCGACGCCGCTCGATTCCTTTGCGGCTTGGCGGCACGGCGATTTGCAGGAGGCATTTCAATACCTCGCGGAGCACCTGTGAGACAACCCCTCCTCCTTCCACTCGTGATCGCCATCGTTATCTTTGTCGGCGTTAGAGGATGATTATGAGGAGGAGTATGATGATGAATTTTAAGGGAACGGCGCTACGGACTCCACTCACCCGGGCAAGCGATGCTTGCCCGCCATGCACTCCCAAACACGCACGCCTCAGTGACCGATGGGGACACAATGAAGTGTAGGTGAACTTTCCGCCCATCCGCTATTCCACGCGGTCAAAAGACAAATTCCCTGCCCGGGAAAATGTATAGTCGAGCGGGCCGTAGGCCGTGCCGAGTTTCATGTCGCCGTCGAGGGCATAGCGGGCTTTCTTGCGCGTGATCATTTGAATTCCAGCAAGACCAAGTTCGCGGGGAGAAAACTCAAAGGGGATTTCGATTTGCGCCGGGATGCCGGGAGACAACTTGAGATTCGCATCGGGCTCGCCGTCGGCAACCGAACGCCCGCCCATGCGGATTTGGTAATGCATCCCTTCCAGATCGATCGGGAAGACATTGCGATTCTCCACCGACAAAACGAGCCGGGACATGATCCTGTCGAGGCTCAACTGGTTGAACTGGAATTCCTCGACGGAAACCCGCGGCGCCGCGGGGATGGGAAGCTCCCCCTTTCGGCTCAGCGGGATGGCCATTGGGCCGCCAGGGGTTTCCACGTTCACATCCACGTGCGCTTCATAGGGAAGCAGGACGCCCGGCTGGATGCCCTTCAGCACCCCGAGCAGATCCGTATAGACGACTTGAACGGGCACGCTGACGGTATGGCTCCCTCGCGCGGGGACGGTGCCCGGATCGTCGACGATGCCCTGGGCGACCGCGGCTCCGGAGGAACGGATTTCGTAAGTCAATCCTTGCAGCGGCATGGAAACCACATAAGGATTCTCGATGTCGACAAGCATGCCCAGGGTGGCCGAGTCGAAATGAAACTCCTGCAAGACGATTTCCTGGAGCGACGCTTTCGGCTTGGGAGCGGAATTCAGCAACGGAGCCAGCGTTTCGCAGGAACAAAGAAACAGAGAGAGCGCGAGGATGCAGGCGAATGAGGAAAGGCGAGGCAGAATCATTGTTGTTTTCCGTATGAAACTGGATAGAAGTATGATGATCGCTTATTGCCCGCCGCTTGCCAACACGATTTACGGCCCGGCATGCCACCGGGCCAGGATGCATGACCGACCATGAGCCGATACCCCGTTCCCGGAAAACAAACCCGCGTGGAATACCAGCAGGGCAATTCCCGTTTCATAGCGACCGTTGGCCGCGCGGCGTCGGTGGATGAAGCGCGCGCCTTTATCCAGTCCATTCGCGACGCAATGCCCGGCGCCACGCATCATGTCTATGCAATGAAAGTGGGATACAGCTCTTCGGTCACGGAAGGTGTCAGCGATGATGGCGAGCCATCGGGCACGTCCGGCCCGCCGATTCTCTCGATTCTGCGCGGCGCGGACCTGGGCGACGTGGTGCTGGTGGTAACGCGGTATTTTGGCGGGACAAAGCTCGGCACCGGCGGTTTGGTGACGGCCTATTCCACCGCCGCTAAAGAGGCGCTGGCCCAGTTGCCCGTTGAGGAGAAGATCGACCGAATCGCTCTGAGTCTGGAGGTGTCCTATCCGCTCTACGAACGTGTGCGCCAGCTTCTGGGGGAGCTTGAGGGACTGATCGAGAAAGAGGACTTCGCCGAGCACGTCTCCGTCTCCGCGTCTATACCAGAAGAACGCCGGCAAGAGTTCAAGGCCCGGCTGGCGGACCTCACCGCGGGCCGGATCACGCCGCATTTCAACCAGGATTGATTCAAAAGCGCGGAGAACGTGGCATGCGCCGGGGATCGCTGCGTTTCCATGATTTGCCGCCATCCCGGGCGTGGGAAAGCGCCAGCTCCACCGCCCCAGCAGCCGCGTCCAGGGCATCATCATGGCGGCAGCGCGGCCAGGTGGTAAGCTCCTCCCAGAACTCTTCGTCCAGGTTCGGCGCAAGGGCCAGCGTGCCATTGCTCAGCAGCGGCTCCAGCGCGCCAATGCGCGCGCCCTTGCTTTTTCGCGGATGGACAACCTGCGTTGGCAATGCGCCCGCGCGCCCGGACGCGAGCCGCCGCTTGCGTTCCTCTTCGATGGGGAGCATGAGCAGTTCCTGGAAGCCCGTGCCTTCGATGGCCAGCAATTCAAACGGCGCGTCCTCGTGGGCATCGTATAGACGCTTGACCTGCCTCGTGGGAGGAAGCCGGCGCGCCCAGAGGCGCTCCAGAAACAGGCTCTTGTCTGGCAGCAGCAGAACAATGGCAAGGGCGGCAAAGTCTCCCCGTCCGCTCTGGCGGCCCTTGCCAAGGGAAGCATCCAGGTACCCAAAGCGGCGCGTATCCCAGCCCGCCCGCGTATATTCCCGCACGATGCGCTCGCGTTCGGCGGCGCGGCTGGCGATGCGCAGGATTCCGTCGGCAACCGTTCCGT
>CAYFUR010000007.1:0-19505 GCA_964346275.1 uncultured Candidatus Sumerlaeota bacterium | reverse complement strand
CAGGCGGCGCCAATCGCCCCAGAGGTCTTCGCGCGAGGAGAAGCGTTCGATGCTGCGGGCGCGGTGCGTTTCGAAATCGGGGCGCTGGAGCAGGTCCGAGAGAAGGCTCCTTTCATGGAGGATGGTGCCGATGGCGATGACATTTGTATAGACGTCTCCAAGATGCTCGACGATTTCGGCAAACCATTCGGCAAGACGCTCGCGGGCGCGGATGGACCGCGCGGCGCTGGAGGCCTCGGCATCGTCGAGGATGATTTTCGTGGGGCGGTATCCGTGCGATGTGATGCCGCGAATCTCCGTCCCGGCTCCATAGGCTTCGATCTGGACGGGAGAAAGCGTGAGCGATTGAACGGTGAAATGGCGTTCGCGGTGTTTATGGAGAAAACCGGGCAGATCAGCGAGGCCCTCTTCCAATTCCGTGCGGATGGCGCGGAGGCGCTGGCGGGCCTGGCGTTCCGTCGCGGAAAGAAGGAGGATGTATTCCTCGCGCTGGAAGATCAGGTCGTGAAGGACGAGGCAGAGGCTGACCATCGTGGACTTTGCCGATCCGCGCGGCGCGGCCAACGCATAGCGGCGCCCCCGGCGATGGGGCAGCGGGTGCCGGCCCATTTCCATGTGCCATCGGAACAGCATTTCGTGCACGGGGGCGAAGGGCAGCCGGCAATGGGCGGGCAATGCCGTGTGCGCGAACAGGGCCGGATCGCAGGAAAGGCGCAGGGCCAGGCAGGCCTCGCGCTCGCGGGGCGGCAGGCGGCTAATCTTCTTCTGAAAGGATTTGCCGGAGAGCCTCCGGATCCAATGGGTTGGCGGAATGTGAATCATCGTCGGGGCGAAGCACCTCGGCTATGCGGGCGATTTCCAGGGCGCGCTTGAGGGCGGTCAGGCAGGCCGTGAATTCCTTCAATTCGGCCAGTTCGTTTTGCGCTTCCGCGTCGGCGAGGCGGCTTTCGTAAAGCACGAGCCAGCGGTCGAGCTTGGAGACGGCTTCCTCGGCGAGTCGAATGGCGGCATCGGAAAGTTCGCGGGCCGGCATGGAAATCCTTTCTCGGGACAGCGGTCCTGGATGCGGGGGAGTCTGGCCGCTGCGTCCTCTCGTTTCCGGACAAGGCGCTCGGTTTTTTTTGGTGCTGGACTTGCCGGGACCATGCCTCTATTCTTTCCAGTATTCACTTTGACGAAAGGAAGTCCGCCACCATGGAAGAGAAGGCCATTGGGGTCACGATTGGCGACCCGGCCGGAATCGGACCCGAGATTTGCCTGCGCGTTGCGCCGCGTCCCGAGGTCACATCGGTCTGCCGTCCCATCCTGGTTGGTGATCGCTGCGTCCTGGAGGAAATCCGCGGCGTTGCCGGGTATGACGGGGCGATCCACGTCTATACGGAAAAGGACATCGGCCAGGCTCTCAGCGGGCCGGCCCCGGAGGAGGGCGTCGAGCTTCTCGACACGGGCGAGCTGGAAAACCCGCCTCCTCTCGGGAAGGTGTCGGCGGAAGGTGGCCGGGCGAGCCATGCCGCCATCGTGGCGGCGATCAGGGCGGCGCAGGCGGGGCATCTGCGGGGAGTCGCGACTGCCCCGATCAACAAGCTGGCGCTGAACATGGCCGGAATCGAATTCATCGGACACACGGAAATCTTTGGTGAGCAGACCAGGTCGCCCTCTTTCGCCATGTTAATGTATAGCCAGCGCCTCGCCGTCGGTCTGGTCACATGCCACCAGCCACTGGCCACGGTGCCCGGTTCATTGGAGATCGACCGCATTGCCGAGGTGGGCCGGCTGCTGTCGTCCTCGATCCAAAAGATTCGGAACGCTCCCCCCCGGGTCGCCGTGCTTGGGCTCAATCCTCACTCGGGAGAGGGGGGCTTGCTGGGCCGCGAGGACACGGAAATCGTCTTGCCAGCGGTGGAGAAGCTGAAGGCGGAAGGATACGACGTGGAAGGCCCCGTGCCCCCCGACACAGCCTTCACTCCCACGGCGCTCAAGCGCTATGATGCCCACCTTTGCCTCTATCACGACCAGGGGCTGATCCCATTTAAGATGATCAGCTTTGCCGACGGGGTGAATGTGACCATGGGGCTCCCCTTTCCACGCACCAGCGTGGATCACGGGACGGCGTATGACCTGGCGGGGCGGGGTAAGGCGGAGATCACCTCGCTGATCGCGGCTATCGGGCTGGCGGCCCGCCTGGCATGAGCAAATCTTTCGGCATCTGGTTGCCCTGGGCCAGGAGGCCATAGATCCCGCCGGTGTGGATAAAGACGATATCATGGACCCCGTCGAACCGCCCGGCGGCGATTTCCGACAAAAGCCCATGGAAGGCTTTCCCCGTATAGACGGGGTCGAGGATTATGCCCTCGTATCGGGCCAGGCGCGCAATCGTCTCGAAAATCTCTGGAGCCGCCCTGGCATAGCCCGGCCCCACATAGCCATCGATCACGTGGATCGCGGCGGGATCGATTTCCTCGGCCACTTGGTAGCGTTCACGCCATTTGCCAAGATCGCTGCGGATTTTGTGGAGAAAGTAATCCTCGTTATCGCAGACGTTGATGCCCCAGACCGTGGCGCCCAGGTCAAACAATTGGCTGCCGGCGGTGAGGCCCGCCTGGGTGCCGCCGGATCCGGTGGCACAGACAATATGCTCGGGCTCGATGCCGTGGCGGACAAAGTCTTCCTTTAACTCTTCGCAAGCCGCCACATATCCCCACGCGCCGACTTCGTCGCTGGCTCCCATGGGGATCTTGTAGGGCCGGTTGCCTTTTTGTCTATATTGCTCGGCGATTTCCTCGTATATCTCATCGAGACGGGTTTTGAATTCCTTTACGGAATAGAAAGAAACCTCCGCGCCCGAGGCATAGTCGAGAAAGAGGTTGCCGTCGGGGTCATCCGTTGGCTCGCCGCGCAGGATCAGGTGGACCTTCAGGCCGAGTTGCGCCCCTGCGATAGCGGTGGCCCGGCAGTGATTGGACTGAATGCCGCCACAGGTGATCAGCGTATCCGCGTTTTGCTTGAGTGCTTCGGCGATGGTGAACTCGAGCTTGCGGACCTTGTTGCCGCTGAGCGCGGAACCCGTGAGGTCGTCCCGCTTGATCCAGATCGTTGGCCCATGGGGGGGAGCAGGCAATCCGGGCAGCCGGCGGAGGGGAGCGAGGGGAGTGGGAAGGTGGGCAAGATGGATGCGGCCGGGAAGCGTCATCGCCATGGGGCAGGCCTCGAAGCGGGAAATGTCCATTGCGGTGGGGCCGGAATTCAGGCAACACCGTGCAGCAAGAAGATGAGTCCTGGGAAAGCGGGCGAGCAATGGAAGAATTGAAACATTTCTTGGATTTTGCCAGGGATGCGGCTTTCGAGGCGGGGCGGCTGACGCTGGGATATTACGCGCGAAGCCTGGATGTGATCGATAAAGCGGACGGATCGCCGGTGACGGCGGCGGACCGGGAAGCGGAAGCCCTGCTGCGCCGGAAGATCGAAGCCGCCTTTCCGGATCATGGTATATACGGCGAGGAGCACGGCCAGAAAGAACCCGCGCCGGGATGCAGCTATACGTGGTATATCGATCCCATCGATGGCACCAAGTCTTTCATCCACGGCGTGCCGCTCTATACGAATCTTCTCGGCCTGGTCCGCGAAGAGGAAAGCGTTCTCGGAATCATCAATCTTCCCGTCCTGGGCGAGCAGCTCTCCGCGGCCAGCGGTTGCGGCGCCTGGCTCAACGGGCGGCGGGTTCACGTATCCGCGAAGGAGCGGCTGGGCGATTCGCTGCTCGTGGCGACGGACCCACGTGATCTGGCGGGCGAGGCTCCGCGCGCCGGCTGGCGC
The DNA here is from genome assembly GCA_964346275.1 of uncultured Candidatus Sumerlaeota bacterium. GTDB lineage: Bacteria > Sumerlaeota > Sumerlaeia > SLMS01 > SLMS01 > CAYFUR01. The sequence goes on along the minus strand of CAYFUR010000007.1, from coordinate 15,692 downwards.
CAGCTGTGGGACGCCTGCCGCTATCCCCGCACCTGGGGCGATGCCTATGGCTATTATCTCGTCGCCACGGGCCGGGCGGAGATTATGATGGATGAGAAAGTCGAGCCCTACGACGTGGCGCCCATGCCGGTCATTCTCCGCGAGGCGGGTGGATTCTTCACGGACTGGAACGGAAAGGAAACGCCGTTTGGCGGAAATGGGCTCGCAACGAATGATGCTTTGCGCCCGCTGGTGAACCAGACACTCGGAATCGAATGAATATTCGGCGCCGGTTTTCTTAATCCGGAGCCCCGCTTGAGGAAAGTCCATCGGGGATTGGTTCTTCCGGAGGTACAGCCTGCTTGAGCAAGCGCATGCGCTCGAGCCAGGCGAGTCCCTTGCGCACGACCTCGTCGGTTTCCGACCGATCGAGGTATTTTAAATACTGGGCGATGCGCGCTTCGCTGAATCCGCGGCGGCGCATCTCCGTGGTTTTTTCTTGTTTGAATTTTTCTTCCAGCCAGAGGCGTTGTTCGCTCTCCGGGGTGTATATCATTTTCTGAAGATCGCGTTCGAACTGCTCTTTTTCGCGCTGCTCGCGCTCCAGTTCGTTCTGATACCAGGAGCTGATCATGGCTTCGGGGTTTTCCTGATTCAAATACCGCGCGAAACGCTGATGAAGAACCTCCATGTCGCGGACCTGGTGTTCCCCGCGGGTGGGCCAAATATCAAAGTAGATGACGTCGAAGATTTCGCCGTCAAGAGGGTGCCAATGAAAAATATCGCCTTGGTATATGGTCAGTTTGGGATCTTCGAAATACGGGCCAACCAGGTCGATCAAGTCCCGATTCTTTTCCACCACGGTCACCGACCGGACATTCTCTTTCCCTAATATGGGGATTAACACCAGGCCGATGCCAAGTCCAGCAATGAGCACGTGGCCGTGGGCATGATCCACGAAGGCCCGGTTTGTCTCGCGCTCCATCTCGGTGTCCGACATGACAAGGCGGCGGTTGATCAAAAGTTCGACGTGCGGACGGCGCTCGAGCGTCTCGCCCTCGCCTGTTTCCGAGGCCGGAGGGGTAAAATGGCGGATTTCCACGCTGCCGGCAGCGCCGGCAGGGAGATAATTCGCCATGGGTTCGAAAGAGTCTTTTCCGCTTGCTTTCATGGGTGGGGGCATTTCCGCGCAATAAACCTTCCTACTCAGTACCCGGCAAGATGAGCGCCTGTTTCCGGGCTTGGCAACCCGGGAATGGGAAGGGCCCATTATGGTGCGGAATTCTATTTGCGACTTATCAATCTGGTAAAAATGAAATCAGCCCCGAACAGGGCCTTATGGACGGAGAAACCCCGATGGCGAAGAATGTCGCGCAAAAACTGATATCCTCCCATCTCGTGGAGGGGGAAATGACCCCGGGCCAGGAAATCGGCCTGCGCATCGACCAGACCCTGACACAGGACGCAACCGGGACGCTGGTCATGCTGGAATTGGAGGCGATGGAGCTGGACCGGGCGAAAACCGAGGTTTCCGTTCAATACGTCGATCACAACATGATTCAAGTCGATAACAAGAATCCCGACGACCACCTTTTTCTCGAAAGCGCCTGCGAGCGTTTCGGACTCTGGTTCAGCCGGCCGGGCAATGGCGTCAGCCATCCCGTTCACCAGGAAACCTTCGGCAAACCGGGCAAGACACTGCTGGGATCGGACAGCCACACGTGCTCGGCAGGAGCCATTGGCATGCTGGCGATCGGAACGGGCGGTTTCGATGTGGCGCTGGCCATCGCGGGCCAGCCTTACTATGTCAGGATGCCGGAAATCTGGGGCGTGAAACTGACCGGCAAACTGCCGGATTGGGTCACGCCAAAGGACGTCATCCTGGAAATGCTGCGCCGCCATGATGTGAAGGGCGGCGTCGGCCGGATCATCGAATATTATGGCCCGGGGTTGGAGGAACTCTCCGCCATGGACCGCCATACGATCGCCAATATGGGACAGGAACTCGGGGCGACGAGCACCGTGTTCCCCTCCGACGGCGAAGTGCGCCGGTTCCTTCGCAGCCAGCAGCGGGAAGAAGACTGGGAGGAACTGCTGGCCGATGAGGGCTGCGGTTACGACGTGCATGAGGAGATCAACCTGAGCGAGTTGGAACCGCTGATCGCCATGCCTTCCAGCCCCGGAAATGTTGTTCCCGTGCGAGAGGTTGCAGGAGAAAAGATTTACCAGGCTTATGTGGGCTCGTCGGCGGACCCAAGCCTGGAGTCGCTGGCGCTGGCGGCGGAAATGGTCGACGGGCGCAAGGTGGCCACGAATGTTTCTTTCGATATCAATCCAGCTTCGCGCCAGATCCTGCAGAACCTGGTGCGCGAGGGCTACCTCAGCAAACTGATCGCGGCGGGGGCTCGGCTGCACCAGGCAGGTTGCAACGGCTGCATCGGCATGGGCCAGGCACCGGCAACCGGAACATTGAGCCTGCGGACCGTGCCTCGGAATTTCCCGGGCCGGTCGGGAACGCGGGAGGACAAAGTCTGCCTTGTCGGCCCAGCGGTGGCCACGGCCTCGGCGCTGAAAGGCGTCATCACCGATCCGCGAGACCTGGATATGGATTTTCCGCACATCGAGCCCATCGAAAAACCGGTGTTGACCCACGAACTGTTGGCGCCTCCTCCCCCGCCCGAGGAGTCGAAAAAGGTGGATCTTCGGAAATCGGAAAACATTTCGACGCTGCCGGAGTTTGAAGAGCTGCCCGATTCGCTGGAAGTGCCGGTGCTCCTGAAAATGGGGGACAATATCTCAACGGACGAGATTTTGCGGGCCGGTGCACAGGTTCTTCCCTTCCGCAGCAATATCCCGGAAATCAGCAAGTTCAGTTTCGACGTGGTTGACGAAACCTATTACGACCGCGCCGTGGAAGTGCGCGAGCAGGGCGGCCATTGCGTGGTGGGCGGGTCGAACTATGGCCAGGGATCGAGCCGCGAGCATGCCGCTCTGGCGCCGCGCTATCTTGGCCTGAGGCTTGTGCTGGCTAAAAGTTATTCGCGCATTCACTGGCAGAACCTGGTCAGTTTTGGCGCTTTGCCGGTGACTTTTGCGAATGAGGAGGATCACGCGCGTATTGACCAGGGGGACGTGTTGTCTATACAGGGCCTGCATTCCCTGAACGCGGAAAAACGGACATTGCAGCTGGAGAACAAGACGAAGGGAGAAACGATCGACGTGGAGCACAGCTTGTCCAAGCGGCAGGTTGAAATCCTCAAGCGAGGAGGGCTGATCAACTGGATGCGCGGCCGCCTGCACGGAGGAGTGGGCGCCGCGCGATAACCATCTACTCTACACCTCGGGAGAAGTGAAAATGGCTATTTGTGAAGTCTGCGGAAACGACTATGACAAGCCGCTGGAAATCAAGAAGGAAGGCAAGGCGCACATTTTCGACAGCTTTGAGTGCGCCATCCACGCGCTGGCGCCGCACTGTGCATCCTGCGGAGTCCGCGTGACCGGACACGGCCTGGAAAACGGCGGCACGGTTTATTGCTGCGAGCATTGCGCGAAACAGGCCGGCATCGACGGATTGAAAGACCGCGTGTAAGAAACAACCCAATTCAACGGAGGCAACACGAACATGCCGATTCGAAAAGCCACGGCAACGTGGGAAGGCAATTTGAGCGAAGGGAAAGGGCACATCAAATCCGACAGTGGCGCTATCGATGTGGGATTCAGCTTTGGGACCCGATTCGAAGACAAACCGGGGACGAATCCGGAAGAGTTGATCGGCGGCGCACTGGCGGGATGCTTTTCCATGGCCTTTGCGCACATGCTGGGCGGTGCGGGCTATGATCCAAAGAAAATCTCCACCCGGGCGGACGTGGAAATTGAAAAAGCCGATGACGGCTTCCAGATTTCCAGTGTCCACTTGACGATGGAGGGAGAAGTTCCGGAAATTGAAGAAGCGAATTTCCAGGAACTGGCCAACAACGCCAAGGAAGGCTGCCCTGTTTCGAAAGCGCTGGCGGGAACGAATATCTCGCTCAATGCCAAACTGACCCAGTGAGGCCTGAAATCATGGGATATCGGCTTGGCAAGGGAGACCCCCTTTCGGAAGGGCTGAAGCGAATCTCCCGTCACCAGATCGATGGCGCCCTTGCGCAGATTGATGCCAAGGGCGCTGATCGTGACTCCGCCATTCACGATATCCGCAAGCGTTTCAAGAAGGTGCGGGCCGTCCTCAGGCTCGTCCGGGACGAGATTGGCAAGGAGGTTTATCAGCGGGAAAACCAGGTCTTCCGGGACGCGGGGCGTTTGCTGGCGCCGGTGCGCGAATCAGCGGTCCGCCCGAAGACAGTGGATAAGCTGGCGTGTCTATACAGCGGCGAAGAGACAGGCGCTTTCCGCACGATCAAGAAAAACCTGCAGGGCCAGCATCGCACAATTATGAAAGAGATCCTGGATAAGCAAAACGCGCTGGCGGAAGTGGCCGGCGTGATCCAGCAGGCCCGGGCGCGCGTGGAGGATTGGCCCATCGAGAACAATCGCTTCGAGGCCATCGCTCCTGGAATCCATCGCGTCTATCTCAGGGGATGGAAAGCGATGCCCGCGGCCTACGACGATCCCACGCCGGAGAATTTTCACGAATGGCGCAAACGGGCAAAATATCTCTGGTATCACATCAGAATTCTGCGCCCCCTGTGGCCAGAAATGATGAAGGCGTTCGCCAGCGAACTCGATAAGCTTGGGGATCTTCTCGGCGACGATCACGACCTCCACGACTTGCGCCGGACCCTGAGTGACAAGCCGGAGCTGGCACCCCGGGAGTCCCAGCGGAAAACCCTGCTGGTTCTGATCGAACGGCAAAGCCACTCCCTGCGTCGAAATGCCTGGGTGCTCGGGCGGCGGATCTACGCGGACGATCCGGATGCTTTCGCCAAGCGCCTGGAAACCTGTTGGTCCGCGATGGAGGAAGAGCGGGAGAGTGACGGGATTTCGTCTTGAGGGCCTGGCTCCTCGCTCCCAGCTTGATTCCGAGCCTTCATCCTGGAGGGGAAAGTTGAATCGCCGTGGATTGACGCTGATTGAGCTTCTGGTTGTCGTGGCCGTTCTCGGAATCCTGGCGGCCATCGCGGTGCCGAATTTTCAGGAAGCGATGGTGCGGTCGAAAGTCTCGCGCAGCGATGCCGATATGCGAACGCTCGCCACGGCGTTGGAATCGTATGCCGTGGATTACAGCACGTATCCGCCGGACGGAAACGGAGACCCTTACCGCGGGCTGGTGGCCATGACGACACCGGTGGCCTACCAAACAACCATCCCCCATGATCCGTTCAACATGGGTTACCTCGATGGCTATACAGATGACACGTCGCCGGACGAGGATCTCAACGAGGCGCGATACTACGAACTAGGGACGGGGAGTTTCCTCAATCCCGGGCGCGGCTTTCCGGCCCAGGCCTGGGGCCTGGCGGGATATGGGCCCGATCGCGACGACGACACGCGCACCATCGGCGCGTTTCCCTTTACCGCGCGCGCCATTCCCTACGATCCAACCAATGGAACGGCCAGCAGCGGCGATCTTTACCGTCTCGGGCCCAAGGGACAGCACCCGAACTTTCTGGCGGACGTGAATCCCGTTTCCTTTTCCGATTGAGGGACTTCAGTAGAGAATCCAGTTGTCCGACTCCGGGGGAACGCCGCTGTAGACTTCCAGCTCGGGAAGCCGCGCATAGTTGTCGATCCCCGGATCGCCGATCAAGAGGCGTATATACCGCGCGGCATAGACCGGATCCTCCCGGAGCGTGCGCGCGGAGAACTGCGCGGGGTTTTCCACGTCGAAGCGCGTCGTCCACGGCCCGGAGAGGGTCGGGCCGGATTGAATTTCGAAAGACGTGAAACTGTAGTGGCGCTGTTCGCCGCCATCGTTTGACATGCGGACGATATATCCGGTGATTTCCTTTTCCCCGCCCAGATCGAGTGCAATCCAGTGAGGCGGCTGCGAGCCGTCCGATGTCCATTTACTGTCGGGGGAAACGACCCGATCAATGGCTTTCACTCCGGTAAACGCAGCGCTGAAATCACTGTCGGTTTCCACGGCGGTGGAATCTGGAGCGATATTGATCCCGGCGGGCGGGCCGAGTGGGGGAAGCGGCCCCTGGCCGCTGGCGAGATCCGCCGCCCTGCCCAAGTAAAGCGCCACCATCTCGTCCCAATCGGGCATTCCGATGTCGTCCATGCCGAAAATGAGGTCGCCATCGCCGTTGTCGTAGTTAATCGCCTGGAAGCCCCATTGCATGAATCCTCGCGCTTCGCGTCCGTCGAACCACTTGGTCATTTGAGCGCTGGTATTGGCGGCCCGATCGCCGTTGTTGATGTTCCATCCAAACTCTTCGACAACGAGGGGCTTCTCGAGCCGCGAGGCGGCCTCCCAGTTCTGAATCGGCTCGCTCCCGTCATAGCTGTGAACAGTTATGAAATCCAGGTTGGGACTGCTATAGAGTGCGATCCCCTCCTCGACACCGATCTGGGTATGATCGATGGAGAGAAAGCCGGTGGTGACCATGTGGTGCGGATCGATGGACTTGATTTCCGCCGCCACGTCGAGGGTGAAATCGATGATATTGGAGGGATTCTTGATATCGGTCAGCTCGTTGCCAAGTTCCCAGGCAAAGACGGCGTTATGGTTTTTGAGATCCTCCACCGCCGCGCGCACCCACGGCAGGTAGTTGTCCTCGTAACCGCCCGCGAACCAGCTGTCGTCGAGGATGGTAAAGCCGCTGGGCTGGCTCTGGTAATAGCCATCATCGCCGGCGGGATGGAAACCCGTTGTATAGACATCGGTAAAGCAAACGATCGCTTTGAGCCCCCGCGCCTCCATGGCATCGAGAACGGTTTCCAGGCGGGCGATATCCGTTTCCACGGTGGTATGCTTATTGGCGGCGAAGAGCCGAACGACTTTTCCCCCGATATTCACGACTCCGTCGAGATTGTTGGCGATGTCGCTGGCCTGGCTGAAGGGCAGGATATCTCCGCCGCCGTAATGAGCCACGCCGCGGAGATTGACTCCGACGAATTCGAAGGTCTGGCCGTTGTCATCGAAATGACGGCCGTGAGGGGTGACCAGGTCGGTGGGCTGGGCAATCGCCGTTCCCCAAAAGGCTGAAATCAAAAGCGCAGTAAAAAGAGTCCGAATCCGCATGGAGCCATGCTTTCCTGGGAAAAATATGAATTTTCAAACGGGATTCCTCCCGAGATGATCGCCCAGGAAACAGGACGGCCGCCGTTGCGTCAACTCCTACTGGCTGGCGGGAAAAAGAGGACCGGGAGCGGTGGGGAGGCCGCTCCCGGCATGGCGCGTGGCGTGGTGAGATGAAAGCTCAGTGGTAATGAAAATGCTGCATGCCCTCGTCGCCCAGGGTTGTCAGCTTACAGGGAAAATCTGTCCAGCACCCGGTATTGATATAGCGCACGCCCCCTTCGGCGGAAACTGGCGTGGCCTCATGATAGTGCGTGTGGCCGCAAACGACGAAATCAACGCCGCGCTCTTCGCCGTACTCGATGGCTTTGCGTTCAACCTTCTGGCAAACGCGGATCCATCCCTTGGACTTCTTTTTGAGCCAGCGGCTGATCGAGTTGGTTTCGCCTTCGCGGCGCTGCACCGATTGATAGAGGCTGCCAGCCCAGAGGCTGAGATAGGGATGATCGGTGAGAAAGGTATCAAACTGGTGGCCGTGGAGAAAGAGATAACGCTTGCCGCCGGCCTCCACGATCAACTCGCGGTGGACATTGGCGCCGATCATCCGGCGCACGATGTCCTGGGCGTCTTCGTCGTGGTTGCCTTCGATCCAGTCGACCTGGACACCGCGCTTGCGATTGGTCAGGCGGCGCAAGTCGTCGATCAGGCGGAAGTGGTGCTTGCTCAGCCGCGAGAAATTCAGGTCTTCGAACAGATCGCCGAGGATAATCAGGCGGCGGAAGGGATACCATTCCTTAAGGGCCTGGCGAAGCAGGCGGGCCTGGCTCACCTCGCTGCCGAGATGCACGTCGGAGATGATCACCGTGTCGGCTTTATAGACACGGGATTCGGGAGCGACGGGAACGACCCGGCCCGCCCCCCGGGCTGTGCGGGGAAGGACCGCGGCGGAGCCGTCCGTTTCCGATTGTCGCTGGCGCAGCCAATGTTGCTCGGGAGTGGCTAGACTCACAACATAGCTCCTTCATGAGCAAAAGTCAGTCTCCAAACGTAGGAGCACGCCCGATCCGGCAACTCGGTCAATGCACAAGACGCCTTGCCGCGGAAATGTCATCCTCCCGCTTTCTCGCGGCCACAAAAGGTTTTCTCTCGTCAACGGCCCCTCATAACCGTAAAGCCATGAGGCATCTGAATGCCGAGGTTTTGCCCCCCATGCCCATTGAATCCGCCGAGGACATCCACCGCGTTGCCCGCGCTTTCCAGGAAAGCCGCATTCTGCTGACGGCGGTCGAACTGGATATCTTTTCCTGGTTGGGAGACCTGGCCAAGCCATCGGAGGAACTCGCGCTGGAGATCGGCGCGGACCCGCGGGGGCTCGACCGGTTGATGAATGCGCTGGTGGCCATGGGCCTGCTCGATAAAAGCGGCGGGCTCTTTACGAACATGCCGGCGGCGCGGCGATGGCTGGCCTCTGATTCCCCGGAGTTCCTGGGCTGGCTCCATCATACGCTGCATTTGTGGGAGAATTGGAGCACGCTGACCGAATCCGTGCTTCGCGGAGGGCGAACGCTCGAGCGGCCCGTCACCGAGGACAGCAAGGAGCGATGGGAAGAATCCTTTATCCGAGCCATGCACGCCCGCGCCGCGGGCCATGCTGATGAGATGATTGGCGGTCTGGAATTGGATGGGGTCCAGCGCGTGCTCGACGTAGGCGGCGGCTCCGGCGTCTATGCGCAGGCGTTCGCCCGCGCCGGGACGGATATTCACGCCACGGTGATGGACTTGCCATCGGTGTGCGGCCGGGCGCTGGGCTATGCGGAAGAAGCGGGGCTGGACCAGCGCATCGATACGCTCCCCGGCGATATGCTGGAAACCACCTTTCCCGGCGGGTTTGACCTAGTTTTTATCTCGGCGATTGTCCACATGCTCTCGCCGGAAGAGAATGTTCAGCTCATCGAGAAAAGCGCCGGGGCACTGCGGCCCGGAGGGCGCGTGGTGGTTGTCGATTTTCTGATGGACCGAGACCGCACCACCCCGCCGGAAGGCGCCCTGTTTGCCATCAATATGCTGGTGGCGACGGACCGGGGCGACACCTACACGGAAGAGGAAATACGTGATTGGATGGAGGCCGCCGGCCTGCGCGACGTGCGTCGCCAGAAAGCCCCGGGCCGCCGCAGCGATCTCCTCGTGGGATTCAAAACGCCCCCGGCGTGATGGCTGGCCCGAGCGGTTTGCCATCAATCTTTCCCACTTGCGCTAATCCTCGAGAATCCGGTTTTCTTGGGAAAGACCGGATTGGCTGTCTTTCCTTTCAAACACTTCTCAAATCAAGAGGCCGCCACGCGATATGAGTGCTGAGAAACCCGTCGAGAAAATCGGAGAAATCCTGGTTCGCAGCGGGATGGTCAACCAGGAGCAATTGAACCAGGCGCTGGAACTCTCGCGGAACGAGGGACTGCGAATCGGCGAGGCGCTGATTCGCCTTGGAGTTCTGGATCAGGATCGGCTGACCTGGGCTCTCGGTGTCCAATTTGATTTGTCCTATATCGATATCCAGCCGGAGATGGTGGATTGGGACTTTCTGCTGGAGGCACCGCTGGACCGGTTGGTGGAGCTGCGTTGCCTTCCGATTTCGCGTTTCGGCAACATTGTGGTGGCCGTGGTGGCCGACCCGGCCAGCGAAGGGCTGGCGGCCTCGATCGCCGAGCTATTCCCCTATGATAGCGTGGTGGTGCAACTCGGGGCCGAGGAAGCGATCCTGGAAAACCTGGCCCGGGCCAAACGCCTGATGGATCACGAAGAAGAGCCGGGCACGGAGGTGCGGCGCATCGCCGAGGCTTCCGGCCAGGGGCGGGATCTGCTGAAGCTAATCGACTCGGGAGAGAGCGAGCGCGTGCTCGTACTGAAAAACAACGATACGGGCCAGCGCCTGGTCTATACAAACGACGCGGATCCCGGCGAGGCCGGGGACTTTTCGACGATGGACCGGGCGCGGCTCTTCGAGATGCTGGAATCACGATTCATACTCGAGTCGGCCTTGCCCGGCGGGTTTTGCGGAATCCGGCGGGGAGCGCGGGATGCCGGGCGGCGAACGATTCGCGCCGTCAGCCTGGGAAGTGTGAATGGCTGGCTGGTTTCCCTGGAAGCAATTCCCCATGAGCCGCCCGCGGGGAGTTTCCCCACGGTGGGAGTGCTCTATGGAGATATGGCTCCCATGATCAAAAGCGCAACCCTGCAGACGCTTGCGGAGACGCTCGGGCCGAAGGGAAACGAGGATTCGCGCCGCCCGCCCATGGTGCTGGAAGGACGGATCGATTTCCTTGCCGAGGGGCTTTTTCAAAGCGAAATCCCCGACCCGATGCTGCGGATTTGCGTCACCCGGCATTTGCTTTCGGCGGCGCGGCCGCCGGTCATGGTCCTGGAACTGGACACCCTGGAAGAAGTCGCCCACCTCGGACTTTCCTTCCGGATGAATCCCCCCGTGCCCCCTTTGTTGATCTTTCTGCGCCAGCCCCTTGCCCGCCCGACCCAGCAGAATATCCCCAGCTATGTCGAGATCATGAACACGACGGGGGCCCCGGATGAAATCGAGCGATTGCTCGACGGGATGCTGAAGGAGGCTGTTCGATGATGCAGCGACTCCGCGAGCAAGCGCCCATCAGCGTACCCGAAGGCGAAGATTTGACCAGTATCCTGCTCCACGCGGTCGAACTGGACGTCTCGGATATTCATCTCTCCGTCGGCGATCCGCCGATGTATCGCCTTCATGGCTCGGTTTGAAAAACGGACCTTCCGGTGCTTGATTCCGCAAGCCTGCACAAGATGCTCTACGATATCCTGGATGACAATCAGCGCAAGACCCTGGAGCGGGATCGCGAGCTGGATTTCGCCCTGGCCTTTGGAGAGTTCGCGCGCTTTCGCGTCAATTGCTTCTATACAATGCGCGGCGAAGGCGCTGCGTTTCGCGTGATCCCATCCAAGATCAAGACCCTCGACGAATTGAAAATGCCGAGCGTTTTGAAACGGATCTGCGAAAAACCCCGCGGGATCGTGCTGGTCACCGGGCCCACGGGGTCCGGCAAATCAACCACGCTGGCGGCGATGGTCAACTATATGAACGAAACCCGCGAGGAACACATTCTGACCATCGAAGACCCCATCGAGTTCGTTCACCAGCACAAACGCTGCCTCATCAACCAGCGCGAAGTCGGCCCCAACACCAAGAGCTTCTCCAATGCACTCCGCAGCGCTCTGCGCGAGGATCCCGACGTGATTCTCGTGGGCGAGCTGCGCGACCTGGAGACGATCTCGCTCGCGTTGACTGCGGCGGAAACGGGACACTTGGTTTTCGGCACGCTACACACGCAATCGGCCCCGAAAACGTGCGATCGCTTGATCGACGTCTTTCCACCGGAACAGCAGAAGCTCGTCCGCATTATGTTTGCCGAATCTTTTCAAGCGATCGTTTGCCAGACGCTTCTGGCCAAGAAATCCGGAGACGGGCGCGCCTGCGCCATGGAGATCATGCTGGGCAACACGGCGACGAAATCGCTGATTCGCGAGGGGAAAACCCACCAGCTGCCCACAATCATTCAAACGAACCAACGCATGGGAATGCAGTCGCTCGACCAGCATTTAAAGGATTTGCTGATGCGGGGGATCGTCGGCGAAAAAGAGGCGCTCTCGAAAGCCAACAATCCGGACTGGGTTGTCCGCGGGGGCGAGGCGAAGCTGGAATCCATGCACTCGGGCAGCCGCGGCGGCAGCGCGAGCGGAATGCAAAGGCCTCCCATGGGGGGCGGCGCCATGCCGGGACAGGGCGGCCCGCCGCCAGGGCCGCGCACTTCCGGCGATGAAACAAAATTCCCCTTTAAGCCGAACTTCCCTTTCAAGCCCAAAACCAAATAATCCGCCCCTCTCTGGACGGGCGCAGACTTCGAACCCAGCGCAGGAGATTTTAAGATGCCGGCTATACCCCTCAGTGAAATGCTCCAGGACATGATGGATAAAGACGCGGCTGATCTGTATCTCTCCGTGGATGCGCCGCCGAAATACTCCCTGGAGGGCAGCTTTGTTACGGCCTTCGATTCAATCCTCTCCGACGAGGATACATTGGAATACGCAAAGGAGCTGATGGACGAAGAACAGTACCAGGAGTTCCAGCGCGAGCTGGAAATCAACATTTCCTACACCCTCGGCGAGGAAGGGCGTTTCCGCGTCAATATCTTCACCCAGCGCGACCACGTCTCCATCGTCATCCGCCGGATCAAGGTGGAAATTCCCCGGCTGGAGGAACTGGGGCTGCCAGTTGTCCTGGGCGATCTGCTCATGCAGGAACGCGGCCTGATCCTGATGACCGGCCCGACGGGATCCGGCAAGTCGACGTCCCTCGCCTCGATGATCAATTACCGCAACGAGCGGCAGGGCGGGCATATCGTCACCATCGAAGACCCCGTGGAATTCATTCATGAAAACAAGGAATGCATCGTCAGCCAGCGCGAAGTCGGAATTGATACAAAGTCTTTTCATATCGCCCTGAAAAACACGCTCCGCCAGGCGCCGAAAATCATCTATATCGGCGAAATTCGGGACAGCGAAACGATGGAGTTCGCGCTCCACGCGGCGGAAACGGGACACCTGGTTCTGGGGACGCTTCACAGCAATAACGCGAATCAGACACTGGAACGCATTATGAACTTCTTTCCCCAGGAGTATCACAACCAGTTGCTGCTGCAGCTTTCGCTGAACCTGCACGCCATCATCAGCCAGCGCCTGCTGAAACGCATGAGCGGCGGCCGCGTGGCGGCACTGGAGATTCTGCTTAACACGCCATTGATCTCCGAGCTGATCGCCCAGAACCAGGTGACCAAGATCAAGCACGCGATGGCCGAAGGCAAACAGGAGGGCCTGCAGACGTTCGACCAGCATATTTATGATTTATGGGCGGAGGGCGCCATCACTCAGGAAGAAGCCTTCAAAAACGCCGACAGCACCAATAATCTGCGCCTGCGCATGAAAGGCATCGGCGCCGCCACGGCGAGTGGGTAATGAGCCGGGGTTTTACAATCGAAGAAAACCGCCAAGAAGCCAAGGCCGTCAAAAAGTGGGCCACGGATGACGCGGACCAGGACGGATTCTGGCCTCCCTCTTCATCCTGCTCCTGATCTCTTTTGATATTCCAGTATATACAATTGGAACGATGAGGTTCAAGAACATGGTAGAGCAGGATCAGGATGTGACGCGCTTGCCTGCTGCCTCGCCCGCCGCACCAGAACCCACACCCTCATTTCATTTCAAGCTGCGAGTCTTGGCACACTTGGGTCCTTGGCGGTCAACAGAGTTCCTTCCTCGTCAGCGCGCCCGCTCGCTCAGTTCCGCCCACCGTTCGTAGAGACGTTCTACCTCCCCCTGGGCCTCTTCCAATTCCCTGACGATTCGTTTCGCTTCTTCGGAAGAGGCATCCACAAAAGTGGAAGGATCCTGGCTCTTTTTTTCCAACTCCGCCGCCAGCTCCTCCGCCTCCATGATGCGCTCTTCCAGGCCCTCGAACTCGCGCTGCTCGTGATAGCTGAGTTTTTTCTGCCCCGCCCTGGGAGATGTTCTCGGTTCCGGGGCTGCCTTCGGCTCGGCGGCGGCCCTGGGTTCCTCTTCTCCCTCCACTTTATCAAGGTAGAGGCGATAATGATCATAGTTCCCCTCGACGACGACGATCTCGCCGCTGTCGCGAAAGCCGATCACCCGATTCACCACGCGATTGAGAAAATAACGATCGTGGGAAACCACGAAGGCGCAGCCCTCGAAACGCGCCAGGCCTTCCTCGAGCACCCGCAGCGTCGGCAGATCGAGATCGTTAGTCGGCTCGTCCAGCACGACGATGTTGCCGCCCTCGCGCAGCATTTTGGCCATCTGGACACGATTTTTCTCTCCCCCGCTGAGCAGCCGGATCGGCATGGCCGACGTGTTATCATCAAAGAGAAACCGCCCCAGCCACGTGCGGAAGGGAATCTGCCGCCCGCCCACCTCGACGTATTCCAGGTCGCCGGCGACTTCCTCCAGCACCGTCTTGTCCGGATCGAGGTTTTCCCGCGACTGATCCGCATAGACAAACTTCACCGACGCGCCGTGCTTGACGTGGCCGCCATCGGGTTCGAGCTGTTTCATCAGCAGCCGCAGCAGCGTCGTCTTGCCCAGGCCGTTGCGCCCCACAACGCCCACACGGTCGCCCGCGCCGAGGCGGAAATTGAAATCGCGAATCAGCTCGCGCCCGCCGATTTCATAGGACAGGTTTTCCGCCTCGACCAGCTCCTTGCCCAGGCGCGGGCCGCTGGGGATGAGGAATTCCATGGACGAATCCGGCGCCAGCGGCTTGCTGTCGATCAGGTTGTGCACCCTGTCTATACGCGCTTTCGATTTTGTCGTGCGGGCCTTGGGCTGGCGGCGGAGCCAGTCCATTTCCCGCCGGAGCAGAATCCGCCGCGTGGATTCCTCGCGCGCGGCCTGCTCCTCCTCGGCCTGTTTCGCGTCGAGGTAATCGCTGTAATTCCCCATATAGACATTCGCCCGGCCGCGGCGGACCTCGATCATTTTCGTCGCCACATTGTCGAGGAAGTAACGGTCGTGGGTGACGAAGACCACCGTCCCGCGAAAGCGCGCCAGGAAGGCTTCGAGCCAATCCAGCGTCTCCGCGTCCAGATGGTTCGTCGGCTCGTCGAGGAGCAGCAAATCCGCGCCGGTGAGCAGCGTGCGGCAAAGGGCCAGGCGGCGGCGCTCGCCGCCGGACAGCTCGCCCACCTTGCGCTCGTTCCCCGGCACGCCCAGCTCGCGCCGGGCCTCCTCCATGCGCGACTCCACGGTGTGGTGCTCGTGGTGCTCGAGCTGCTCCATGAGCCAGCTCTGGCGCTTGAGCAGGCGCTCGCTTTCCGGCTCCGGCGGCGACTCGGCAAGGCGGTGATGCACGCCATCCAGCTCGCCCTCCAGCGCGCGCAGATGAGTGAAAGCGGAATCAAGGGCCTCGCGTACGCTCCACTCCGGCCGCAGGCCGCCCTCCTGGTCCAACTCGGCCATGTCGGCCCCGCGCCGCAGCCGCACCTCGCCGGCCTCGGGCGTGACGCGCCCCGCCATGATCCCCAGCAGCGTCGATTTCCCCGCGCCGTTGGCGCCCATGAGCGCCACGCGCTCGCCCTCGTGGATGGTGAAGGAGACATCCTCGAGGATGGCCCGCTCGAGATACACCTTTTGCAGGTTGTGGACGGAGATGATCGGCGGGGTGTCTGCCATGGGCGCGGGCGGCTGCCTTTCGCAAAAAAATCGGCCCTCCGTTCCGAACCGGAAGGAGGGCCTGTCTTAAGTGGCAAGGCGCGCCTGACGCAAGGGCGTCATTCGAGGAGCCAGCCGGAGGTGAAGGCCTGGGACCAATCAATGGCAAACAGCTCGCGGCCGATGCCTTCCCGGAAAGCGAGGAAGTACGTCTTTCCGCCCGCCGTCGCCAAAAATTCGGGATTGCTCGAGCGGAAGCCGGGCTGGATGTCCTGGA